>DQTK01000027.1 GCA_015662815.1 Aquifex aeolicus
ATCTTCTGCATACTAATATTTTCGGGAATAGAAATATTTTCAGTAAGTTTCAAAAATCTTTCAAAAGCTTCCAATTTCTTTTTCTTTTCATATTCCTTAGCTTCTTTTTCTATTAACTCTTCTATGACTTCACTCTGGGATTTTTTCTTTTCCTTTGCAAGGATTTTTAAATATTCGTCCGCCTTCTTTGAAAGGGTTATGTTCTTTCTTACTTTCATATGTATAAAATTATACATAAACTTGGATACGGCAATTAAATTTATAGTAAAATTAAAGTAACAGAGAAAGAAAGCAGGATTTCCCTATGAACATACATAAGCAACTCCAGTCTTTGAGAAATTTAAACAATTTATTTAAACCGAGTAATTTCACTATGCTTTTTGAAGGCTTTAAATATTTTATAGAAGCTTACCAGTAGAACTGTACTTGCGGCTAAAAATCCTATAAAAGCTACTATCTGGAAAAGCTCATTCATTTGCTAATAACACTACATACAGAATTTTCAAATACTCAGTTAAAAACTTTATCCTTTCTTTTATATACCCTTCCTTGTTCACATTTACCGTTTTATCATTCTCCTAAAAGTTTAAAAATTTCCCAAACTTCATTTCCTAAGAAGTTTGATAGTTGGAAACCAAAGGGTTTGTTGATAAGGATAAAGAAAAGTATTGAAAATCAAAGAAATAAGCTATTAAATTTTTCTCAAAATGATAAAAGAGTTAACATGTTCAAATGTTCAGTTGAAGATGAAAAAACTTTGTGAAAAAGTAAATTAGTAATTGATTTCATATTGGGGAGAGTTGATGGAAAATTGTTGCGTCGTATACCTATGGGAGCTGGATAAAAATAAAGGAATAAGGAAATAGAGCTTACAGAAAAAGTTAAAGAAGTTTTTAAAGCTGTGGGTTTTGAAATATGAGGGGGAACTTTAGAAAAAAAAGCTCTTGAGAGGCTGGAAACTGCCCAGTGGTGCATAGATATAGGATTTATTTCCTCCTGTGCCTCTAACCTGTATTTTGCTTACTTTAACTTTTTCCAGTATGTAGTAGGGAAACCACCAAAGGGAAGGTGGAAACATATCGGGATTGCTAAGGCTTTTGTGCATAAAGCATACAGAGAAAGTTTAATGCCGATTGAACTCATAAGTAAGTTAAAGGACTCTTATGACAAGCTTTATGCCTTGAGGAGGAAAGCGGATTACACCGATGAACTTATAAGTGGAAAAGTAACTTCTGAGGTGAAAGAATATATTAATACATTACACGAGGCTTTAGGTTATGTTAGTTAAAGGCGATGTAGTAAAAGACATTATAGAGTCAGTTAAATCTTTACCCTTTGTGGAAGAGGTTTACCTAATAACACCGAAGGAAGGAGCAGACTTAGGACTCAGGGTTAAGGTTAAAGAAAGCACAGCTGAGCAAATAATAGAGCTTGTAGATGCTATAAACAAAGTAGCGATGGCAAGTGATAACCCCGAAGACTGGGTTTTCGTTTACTGGGAGTGGGAGGAGGAGAAGCAGTAATATATATACAAAATTTGTTTGCTTGTTTACCTTTCTGCTTTGGGGGTTCTTCCTTTGTTCTCTCTTAATTTCTCACCCGGCGTATATTCCTATTTTCTTATTACTTAACTTGGTATTCTCTATATGGTATTGCTATAGCCAATTTGTAGAACCTACAATAGTCATTAATTGGTTCTATACCCTTCCTATTTTCATCAAAAACAGGATAGGCTATTATCAATATAGGTTCTTCTTTAGCATTGATTTCCTTGCGAATTTTTTCATTTCTTCCATAACGAGCAAGTTGACCTATATCCTCCGAAAGTGACTTACTATCATACCTGTATTTGTATTTGGCATCAATTATTATGTCTCTATCTTTAATTAGGAAATCAGGAGTATCACTCCCTGCCCTATACTGGTATAAGATTTCCGAATTCGGACATAATTCCTTAAGCTTTTTCCAAACATACAACTCAAAAAGTTTCGGCATATTTACTATGTAAGGAGGAACTTCTTTAAGTTCCTGTATATTGGCAAAGGGATCATAACCGAGGTATTTAAGTATCATCCGTGCCAGTTCTATGGCTTCCTTGTATTCGGGGAAAAATGGGGAATGTTTTACCTTTACAAAGTCTATATCAGAAATTGGTCTAAGAGAAACTTTTTCAAAAACAGAACTCAAGTAACTTAATAGGTTCATTAGAGTGAACGATTGAAATTCTAAATTCCTGACATATTTACTTGCCTGAAAAAGGGCAGATTTTAGTATCTGGTTATCTAGGAAGTCTTCAGTAAATACCTGAAATTTACAATAGTTTTTTGTATAAACACCTCTTGATATATGCTTTTGGTAAGTTCTTTTTAAATTTATCTTTCCCTTTACTCTACCATTTAGATCTTCCTCTGCAAATACATATCCCCTTTTCAAACCTTTCCTTACAAGCCTTTCCAAAACATTTATATACTTAACTATCAAGAAGAGCATAAAGGTTGTATCTCCACTTTCCAATGATATAGGAGAAGCGTTGTCCTCAATCCTGAAAACATTTTGAAATTCTTTATTACTCACTATATCTTGATCCTTCATTATCTCGTTGAGCATTAATATAGGGTCAGCAAATTTGCCCTCGTTATCTTTGGGCTCAACTCTGATGTATATATCCTTTTCCCTAAACCACCATACTCCTATGAAGTAATAAGTACACAATGTTAGAGTATTTCCTTCATACTTTAGATAAAGCCCCAGATTTTTAACTTCACTAATATTGTCATATCCCGGTTCCTTGAACTCAAAGTTTTCTATTAAGAACTTTCGTAGATCTTCCGAGACTTTTATAGATTCATGTTCGCGCAGATTATTTAACCTTTCTTTAAGTTCCTCTACTGTTGAAATTGGAGTTTCTCCTTTACTTTCTCTACACTCAACGTTTTCCAATCTTCCACCTCTCCAAAAAAGTTTTTAAAGGCATCTTCTATTACCTTCTCGTTTTTTAGTATTCCATCCTGCACATATTCCTTAAGCAAAGGAATTACCTGATAAACAAACTTGTAAGCTATTTCTTCTTCATCTCCAAGAAAATAGGTATGTCCTATTTTTACATCTTCAACCTTATCTTTAAACTCAGGAGACATATTTTCTTTCTTGAAAATCTCTTCTATTATCTTCTCGTATAGTTCCTTTGCTTTTGAGTTAATTATCTGATTTTTATCCGCTCTGATCGGATAGAAGGCAAACCTTCTTCTTATTGCGTAGTCTATGTGTCCGACGCTCCTGTCTGCGGTGTTCATAGTTCCTATGATGTATAGGTTCTTTGGGACTGTTAGGGTTCTTTTTCCGCTAATCTCATAAGGGGTATCTACAGGTTCACCTCTGTATTCAAGGGCATAAATAAGCTCCCCCAGAACGGCTGGCAGGTTAGCTCTGTTTATTTCGTCAATGATGAGAACAAAATTTTGATTCGGGTTTTGCTCTGCCCTTTCACACATTTGAGCAAATATTTTGTTTTTACTTTGATAAACAGGCTGACCATTTTCGGTTTTTACCTCAATACCTCTGATAAAGTCTTCATATGTGTATGATGGGTGGAATTGGATGAGTTTAGATAGATATTGGTTTTTAATCCAGTTTATGAATTCTTTTGATACTCCCCAAAGATAGGATTCGCCTTCTCCAACTGTTGCATTTTCTACGTTACAATTACATTTTTCCAAGAAATTTTCAATTTTCTCTCTGTTTATGGTTAAGGGATTTACTTTCTTTTCACCTTTTACCCAAACATCTAAGGTTAGATTATTTCCTATACTTACCTTAAATTTAGCTCCCTGTTTTGTTTCCAATTCTTTATTATCAATTTGGGAAACAAACTCCTTCCAAAGCTCATCAACCTTACTTATAGTCCATTCACAATTTATCTCCTTTGTTATTTCCTCTGCCACAGCTTTTGCAAGATGTGTCTTTCCAGACCCTGGAGGACCATATAGGATAATTTGCTTGAATTTTTTAACTAAATTGACTACCTCGACTATTTTCTCCTTCATTGCATACTCCTTCCAGTGCTTAAGGATAAATCTAAAAGATGGATTATCATTTCTTAGAGGAGGTGGCAAAGTTCCTTGTGTAGGACCGGGGAAACTTTCCGTGGTATTTTCATCCCATTCCTTTAAGATTCTTACTTTACGTCTATGTCTAAACCATACCGAATTTTCTTTTTCACACCCTTCACCTAGATTCTCGGTAGAAAAGAAATAATCTGACATTACTTCCACCAAAGCTATCGGTTTTTTTCCCGCCCGAATAAGAACTATATCCCTTTTCCGCATCCTCCTATAAAAGTTTTCAAGCATATCTGGAGAAGGACTAAGTTCTATTCCCCGTTGTTTAAGTTTCCTTAGAAAATCCCAATCTTCATTAGTAAACTCATTAAAGCCTTTATTTTGCAATTCGTTATATACCTTTTTTTCTTCATCTGCTAACTTATCAATATTACATCCCCAATCCAAACCTATTACATTATTTTTCAGAGCATTCCTTGCACATTTTTCCATCATTTCTTGATTACGAGAAAATTCACCTGGAAACATCTGCATATGCCAAAATTGAGGCATTTATCCCCCTCCTATAGCTTATTTAAGGCAAATTTTAACTAAAATTACTCCACACCTACAACCACCGTAAAAGGCACTCCCATTCCGCTTATTATTCCCTCTCCCGTCGGAAGGGAAGGAAGAACATCGATTACATCCCTTCCCGTATATTCCACATAGGTAGATATAGCGTCTATATCTGTGTTGTTCATAGTTCTGAACATGGCTTGAGTGTTCATCTGAGAAAGAACGTATTTGCTCACCTGAGCTGGTCTTTG
>DQTK01000028.1 GCA_015662815.1 Aquifex aeolicus
AGGATGTACCAAAAATACGCCGAAGAAAAGGGATGGAAAATCACTATTCTTTCTTCCAATAAAACTGGGCTCGGGGGCTATAAAGAGGTTATAGCATTAATAGAAGGTGAAGGAGCGTATTCGAGGTTGAAGTATGAAAGTGGTGTACACAGAGTTCAGAGAATACCGATAACAGAAAGTGGAGGAAGAATACACACCTCCACAGCAACGGTAGCGGTTCTTCCCGAGGTTGACGAAGCAGATATAACAATAAAGCCGGAAGAATTGAAGATAGAAACTTTTAGGGCTTCCGGTGCAGGTGGGCAGTATGTAAATACGACAGAAACTGCTGTGAGGATTACTCACATACCTACAGGGATTGTGGTTCAGTGTCAGGATGAACGTTCTCAGTTTCAGAATAAACAGAAAGCTTTAAAGATACTTTACGCAAAATTAAAGGATTACTACGAACGTAAGAAGCAGGAAGAGATAGCCAAAGAAAGGAAGGAGCAAGTTGGAACAGGAGAGAGAAGCGAAAAGATAAGAACTTATAATTTCCCGCAAAATAGGGTGACTGACCATAGAATTAACCTCACTTTATACAAACTACAAGATGTTCTTGATGGAAAACTTGACGAGATAATAGACACTTTGAGAGCTAAAGAATTGGAAGAAAAGCTTCAACTTGTGGAAAAGGAAAATTAATCTCTGATTGGGATACTTATCCAAAGTTCTTCTCTATTAATGTCTTCTTTCTTTAAATGGACTTCTATATTCTCGGCGTCAAAGTATGGATACTTTGAAAAAACATTAACCAGATCCTTCTTTATTTCATTTACTATACTTGGAGGAAGACCACTCCTCTCGTAATAAAGAACAAGTTGAAGCCTCTTTTTAGCTATATCCTTACTTTTTTTTGATTTAAATAACTCAAACAAGTTATACTCCTCCAAACAATCTGCTCAGAAGACCCTTTTTTTCTCCGTATCTCTTTAGAGGGATGCCTTCTCCCATCAATCTTTTCGCAAGGTCTACAATAGCTTCGGAAGCCGGATACTCTTTATGGAGAACTATTGGTTCACCTTTATTGGTAAAGTCTACAAGTTTAGGTTCTTCGGGAATAATCCCTATAATTTCAGCTTTGAGTATGTCAACAATATCTTCTACAGATAACATAGCTCCCTTTTTTACCATTTCCCACCTAATTCTGTTTACTACTACGGAATAATCAGTTTTGCCTTTACTTTCCCAAAGTCCGATTACCCTATCCGCATCTCGAATTGAAGAAACCTCCGGGTTAACAACTATAATCGCCTTATCCGCCGGAGCCACTGCTATCTGGAACCCCTTTTCTATTCCAGCAGGAGAGTCTATTAATATATAGTCATAGTTTCCAGATTCCTTTATTTCAGCAACGGTTTTAACCCATTTATCCAAGTCCACTACATCCTTGTTAGCCCTTTGGTTTGCAGGCAAAAGCCATAAAGAAAAACCACGCTTATCCTTCACAAGGGCTTTTTCGAAGGGAACTCTGTCTTCCAAAACATCTAATATATCGTAAACTATACGATTCTCTAGCCCTAACATCATATCAAGATTCCTGAGTCCTATATCCGCATCTATTAGCAAGACTTTCTTACCTAACTGGGCAAGCGCTATACCTACATTTGCGGTCAAAGTAGTCTTACCTACTCCTCCTTTTCCGGAGGTAATTACAATAACTTCTGCCATCTTTTAACTCCCTCTATCGCTTCTAATATAATTTCTCCATTTTCAATTTTTGCTATTTCGGGATAACCCGGTGAATTACTTTCACTATCACCGAGTATAGCCTTTTTCCTACCTATCTGGAGCATTTGAGGTTCCATAACAAGGGCTATAATTACCGCACTTTCATCTCCTATTAACCCAGCTTTTGCTATACCCCTTAGTTTACCAAATACTATTATGTTTCCTCCGGCAAGGACCTCAGCATCTTTATTTACATCTCCGAGTATTAACACATCTCCCCTATGCTCTACTCTTTGTCCTGCCCTCAAAGTTTTATTTATTATAAGTAATCTATTTTTTTCCTTTTCTTCTTTTTGTTTTCTAAAAACTCCTTTAGTTAATTTTTTTAAAATTTCTTCTACTTTTTTTCTTTCTCCTTCACTTAAAACCTCAGGGTTTTCAATAATTACCAAGCTCCCCTCAAAAATTTTATTATTCAGTTTTTTACCTATTTCTTGAATTAAAACCTCTATATTACCTTTTTCCTTTATCTTTATATATATCACTGGTATTGTCTTTCCTTTAATCTCAATCACCTTAGTTCTATATTTTAAAATAAAAGCTTATGGATGTATTTATCTTAGATACAAGCGTATTTACAAATCCGGAAATATATAGAACTTTTGAAGAAGATCAAAGAGGTGCTATAGAGAATTTTATACATCTTGCTCTGAATTCAAACGCCGAATTTTACATGCCTACATCTATATACGATGAGATGAGGAAAATTGTAGATATCGGTGAGCTATGGGCTGAGTTTGAAATGGTTGTAAGAATACGCTCTCCCAGAAGGTTTAAACTCTCCATACCAGCAGACTTTCTCTACGAATTTATAAATGAAGTAAGGTATAGAATTAATAAAGGACTGAGAATAGCGGAAGAGCATACAAGAGAAGCCGGTTCCTGTGAAGACGTGGGAAAACTTATATCAAAACTAAGGGAAAAATACAGGGAAGCTTTAAGACAAGGGATTATTGACAGTAAAGAAGATGTAGACGTTTTATTACTTGCTTACGAACTTGACGGTATTCTCGTTTCTGCCGACGAGGGATTGAGAACTTGGGCGGATAAGATAGGAGTAAAATTAATAGACCCGAAAAACTTTAGAATTATTCTCGAAAGCCTTATAAAACATAAAGGTTTTTAAGAGGAAGACCGTTAAACGAAACTTTTTCCTAAAAGGGCTTCCCTTACCACCCTTTCTATACTGTCAGCATCTATACCCACTAAATCTCTCAGGATATCCTGTTTTCCATGTTCAATAAACCTGTCAGGAACACCCAGATTTATAACTCTTTTCATTATGCCCTTCCTTGCAAAGAATTCCAATACTCCGCTGCCAAATCCTCCTATTACAGTATTGTCTTCTACGGTAATAAATAAATCGTACTTCCTTACAAGTTCTTCCAGCATTCTTTCGTCCATAGGTTTTACGAATCTTGCATTCACAACACCTACTTTTATTCCTTCTTTAAGAAGTTTTTCCGCTGCCTTCATAGCTTGGTATACCGGGTATCCGACCGCAAGAATTACTGCATCTTCTCCTTCGAGTAGTTCTTCCCACGTTCCTATTTCTATTCTGTTAAATCCTTCGATAGGAACCCCATAAGCTGAACCTCTGGGATATCTTAGAGCAAAAGGCTTTCCGCTATAAATACCCGTATAGAGTAAATCCCTTAGCTCCTGTTCATCTTTTGGTGCACAAACAATCATATTTGGAATACACCTCAAGTACGAAAGGTCAAACACTCCGTGATGGGTGGGTCCGTCGTCTCCAACGAGCCCGGCTCTGTCTATTGCAAAAGTAACTGGTAGATTTTGAAGGGCTACATCGTGAATTACTTGGTCATAAGCTCTCTGAAGGAAAGTAGAATAGTAAGTCGCTACAGGTCTCAATCCCTCTGCTGCCAATCCTGCTGCAAAAGTGCAAGCGTGTTGTTCTGCAATACCTACGTCGAAAAACCTATCAGGGAATTTTTTAGCGAACTCTACGAGTCCCGAGCCTTCCCGCATTGCAGGAGTAATGGCTACTATTCTTTCATCCATTTCGGCAAGTTCCACTAATGCATTGCCAAATACAGATGTCCATGTGGGAGGTGAGCTCTTTTTTATAATCTCTCCGGACTCAATTTTATAGGGAGCTACTCCATGCCACTTTACAGGGTTTTCTTCTGCAGGTTTGTAACCTTTTCCTTTCTTGGTGTATATATGAAGGAGAACAGGACCTTCTATGTCCTTAACATTTTTTAAAGTTTCCTCAAGAGCGGGAAGATCATGACCGTCCATTGGTCCTATATAGTTGAATCCGAGTTCCTCAAAAAGAACTCCGGGAGATATTATTCCCTTAAGGAACTCTTCGGTTAATTTCATGATTCTAAGGGGTGTCTCTCCGAAGTGCTGGAGAAATCTTTTTATCTTTTGTCTGGTTTCCTGAACAAAGTGTCCGCTAATAATTTTATTTAAGTAAGTGGATATTGCTCCTACATTCGGAGATATGGACATCTCGTTATCATTCAAAATCACTATAAATCTATCTGGTCTCAAGTGTCCTGCATTATTTAGAGCTTCATAAGCCATACCTGCGGTAAGTGCTCCGTCTCCTATTACCGCTATTACGTAGCTTTCCTTCTCGCTCTTTAAATCTTTTCCCAATCGGAAACCTAAGGCTGCGGAAATAGATGTTGAACTGTGCCCAGCTCCGAAAGCATCGTATATACTTTCTTCTCTTCTCAGAAAACCGGAGATACCTTTATATTGTCTGAGCGTAGGGAATTGTTCCTTTCTATCCGTGAGAATTTTCCAAGGGTATCCTTGGTGTCCTATATCCCAAACTATTATGTCCTCTGGAGGGTTAAAAACCCGAAGGAGTGCTATGGTGAGTTCTACGACTCCGAGACTGGGGCCTACGTGTCCGCCGTTTTTTGAGGTAACCTGTATTATATAGTCCCTTACCTCGTCTGCCAATTTCTGCAGTGTTTCATAATCTAAATCTTTTAAATCTATAGGACTTTTATAATTTTTTAAGATCTCGTACTTATCGAGCATAGAGAATAAGTTATGCCAATATTAGAAGAACATCAATCTCAGAAGCCAGAGTTTCCAGTTTAAATCCTTTTGTTTAATCCAGATTAAAGGGAAGGTTGCAAGTGTATGGAACATAAGAAGTATCCCCAACCATTTATGGGGAAAGAGGAAAATAAATGTTGTCTTTTGCTGCATGTATGGATTCGCGGATTATGCAAGTCCTGTTATTACAACAAGTACAACAAGCACTCCTGAGACTGCATGATTAAAAAGTCCGTGGTGTAGAAAAAAGACTACGCTCCTTTTAAAACCGTAGTAAACCAAGTAGCTGAGGAAGGTTAACCGACCACTCTTTCAAATTCATTAACTTCTTTGTAAAGTTCTTGAAGTATTCTCATGTAATCTTCCTTACCCTCTTCTACTTTATCCATTAACTCTTCAAGTCTTCTTGTAAATTCCTCAGAAACAAACGGCATTATCTTTTCCTTGTTTTTAAGGAACTCGTAAACTTGCTTTCCGAGTTTAGTAGGTATCAGAAAACCGTTTCGCTCAATTACATATCCCCTTTCTAAAAGCTTAGAAATTATAGTCGCATAAGTGGAAGGTCTTCCTATTTTTTTCCTTTTCATTTCCTCAACTAAAGCTCCTTGCGTATAGAGGTAAGCCTTAGGAACACTCTTCAGTTCTTTTTTATCCTCAACGGGAATTTTCCCTTCCAAGTCAGGGTGAAGTTCCAGTTCGTAAACTTTATTAAAACCTTCTTCTGTAATTTCGGTAATCAGAGATAGCTCTTTTTCCCTATCCAGAGCCTTTACTTTGACCTTTTTTACCTTAACTTTTACGGGTTTCATCTGGGAAGCCATGAAACGCTTGAATATAAGCTCGTATAAGAGTAAGTGCTCCTTTGTAAGATTATGAAGCTGACCGGCGTAAATCATAGACCTTAAATCTTCAACATCTAGAGGTTTGGTAGGTCTTATACATTCATGGGCTCCTCCTTGAGCCCATGTTCTCGGAGAGAATAAGTCTTTTCCGAGTTCTTCCATTATCCACTCTTTGGCAACTCCTATTCCTACATCGGATACTCTCGAGGAGTCCGTTCTATGGTAGGTTATAAGTCCATATTCAAATAGTTCTTGGGCTAAAGACATAACCTTTGGAACGGGAAGCCTATATCTATCAGAAGCTTCGCGGAGCATTGTATCCGTGGTAAATGGAGGAAGAGGGTTTTTATACTCTTCCTTTTCATCTAAAATTTCTACGTCTATTTCTTTCAGGTTTTCAAAGAATACCTTTGCGGATTTCTTGTCTTCAAACTCAAACTCAATTCTCAACCATCTGCCTTTTTCCTTAAAGGTTATCTGTACTACATGCCTTTTTTTTCTGTATTCCTTTTCCCTTTCTATAATCCATCCCAAGACGGGAATTTGCACTCTTCCTCCGGAAAGCCAGCTTTTATCAAAGGCCTGTTGGAGTATTCTTGAGACTTCAAAACCCACCCATCTATCCGCAATTCTTCTCACAAGTTGAGCCTTAACCAGATTTTCGTTAAACTTCCTAGGGTTATCTATGGCATTTTTTATAGCCTTTCTCGTTACCTCGTGGAACTCTATACGCTCTATCTTTTCTATAAACGGGCTGAGAAGCGCTCCTATATCCCACCCTATTTTTTCCCCTTCTGTATCTGGGTCTGTAGCAACGAGAACCGTGTCAACTTCTTGGGATATATCCCTCAATCCCGCAATAATTTTTTCCTTTCCTTCGATTACCTCATATATTGGAACGTATTCTCCGTTATGAACTATAACACCGTGAAACTCTTTATTTTTTATAAGGTCAAGAATGTGCCCTAAGGATGCCGTAATCATAAGATAAATTTCTCCTACTATAACTTCTAGAACATCAATTCCCCCGAGCTTTCTGCTTATTGGTTTACCAAAGAAGTTGGCTATAGTTCTTGCCTTGTTCGGACTTTCAACCACTATGAGCACTGGTTTTACATGCTCCTTATATTCCGCTTTTACCTTACCTTCTAAAATTTTCCTTACTCTTTCCCTGTCCTCATCGATTTCTTTTAATATACTCTTTAGATCTACCTGCGAGGTATCTTTAAACTCTATATCTTGGTTAAACCATCTTACTTTCTTTTCAAGATTTTTGAAAGCCTTTATATCGTCAAGGAGTGTATAGCTTAATCCCTTTGTTAGTCCTCCTGCATACATTCTCGATGTTCTACCGCTCGCTTGCAAGTATCCGGTAATGTCTGCAACGACAAGTTCGTAGCCCTCATTAGAAACTCTCAGAGTAATTTCATCGGAATTTTTAATCTTCTGTATAATTTTTTCACTTTTGAAGAATTCCTGAATTTCTTTCGTAAGATTTTCTATTCTTTCCTTTAAATCGGGAGTTCTTTCAATAAAGTCCTCGCTAAGGAAAGAGTATCTTCTGAGTTTTTGTATCCAATTATCTACCTTCTTTATATAAACCTTTAGTTCTTCTTCTTTTAAAACAAGAGGTCTTATAGACAGAAGTGCCCAGAGCAGGTGAGCAACAGATGTATCAACTTTTAAAGGAACCCTTATCTTAGGAACTCCGTAAAACAGCGCATATCTTACTACGTGAGGTAAGTCTACGCCTCTTGCAAGTGGATTTTTAAAAGAAGAGATACCTATAGCTACATCTATTTCTCCTTTTTCAAAGGGTTCAAGCTTTTCTTCATAGGTAATAGCCTTTATACCGTTTGCTTCCAAAAGTTTTTTTATCTCTTCAACTTTTTCTTTCCCGTAATCGGAGGAAACGAATATCAATCCTCCTTTTCCAAACTCTTTAACTCTCTTGACTAAAGTTTCATCAAGTTGTTGAGTTTCTTCATATACATCAACTATGTTTCTTAAGAAAAATGTAGGTTTACCTACCTCAAATCCGAGAAGTTCTCTAAAGAGCTTGATTCTGTTAGAACGTGGATTTCCCGTAGCGGAGGAGACTACCAGTACTCCCTTTCTTTTTTTTGCAATCTCTTTGAGTTCCTCTGTTCTTTTCTTAATCTCCTCCCAATCCTCATCTGTTTTCTTAGGTTTCTCTTTTAGTTTTATAAGCTCAAAAGCTTTATTTATGTCTTCCTCAGAAAAACCCAATAAGTGTAAAACCTTGTCCACATTTTTGGCAGTTTTTAAGAAACTATCCACATCGTCCACAAAGATAAAGTTGAAATCTTTAGGTAAAATTTCGTAGTTCTTATAAAGGAACATGGAGGTAGTTATCAAGATTTTAAAATCTCCCTTTTCAATTCTCTCTTTGTACAGTTTCTTCTTTTTCCCGGATAGTTTACTCCATACAAGAACATCTTCCTCATTTACTCCGAACTTTTTTAACCTTTCCGCAGTTTGTTCTACTAAAAGTTGAGTGGGCAGTATTATGTAAGACTTTTTTTGTTTTTCCGCAAGGTATGAAGCTATTGATAAACCGAAGGTTGTTTTACCCACACCTGTAGGAGCAAGCATAGCAAAACATCTGTTAAGGAAAACCTTCCTTGCCCAAGATTTTTGCAAACTCCAAGGAGAAGTATCGAGCTTATCCTTAAAAAAGGTTTCCCACCTTCTTAACTCTTTCAAGAGATTACAAAAATCTTTAAAGTTTCCCTCTTTAACCAATGAACAAACTTTTTCCCTTTCCGCTTCTTTAGGGAGACATTTTTCACAGGGAATGCCCTTTAGCAATCTTTCAGATGTAATCTCTCCACCACAGTTTGGACAAAAATTTTCAAAAACCGCTCTAATCATAGCTTTATCCTCTTTCCAAAAGCATAAATTATATTCTATGGAACGAAAAAAGGAAGAAAATAGAGAGATACATACTGAAGAGCTAAAGGTACAAAGCATAGAAAAGGAACTGGAGGAACTAAGAAGGGAATTCTTCAGGGTAATGGAGTTTTGCATTCCTCCGAAGGAAGTGAGGGAAGAAATAGCGAAAAATCTTTATACTATACCCCTATCCGTTTTAAAAATTGTGAGGACATTGCTGGATTATGAAATAAAAGTTCTTGAGGAAAGGATTAAGGAAACCGAAAGAAAACCTAAGTCAAAGAGGATAAAAATTGAATAGGGTAATATTTCCGCCTCCTTCTTTAAGTTATAAAGAGCTTGTTAAAAATAAACCGGAGGAAGTTGCAAGGGAATTGGAAGCTATATTTTTAAAAGAAATCTTAAAAGAAGCTTTCAAACCTATGCTTTCGGAAAAGAGTTTTACAACTCGCTTATACTACGATGCTTTTTTAGAGGGTGTCAGTGAAAAATTGGCTTCAGCGGGAGGTGTAGGAATAGCAAAGTTCCTTTTAGAGTACTATTTCAAATACGAAGAATAAGTATAATATTAAATAGCCGGTGTGGCGGAATTGGCAGACGCGGGGGATTCAAAATCCCCTGCCCTTCACGGGCGTGCGGGTTCGACTCCCGCCACCGGCACCATCAGATTAAAAGAGATATGAATTCTGAAAGTCTTCTTCTCTCTCACCAAATCGATAAGAGTCCTTTGTTTTTCTTTAGCTTTATTCTCATTGCCTTATCTTATTCCCTTTCTCTACTTTTTTAAACAGGCTTATCCTTGCAAAAATTTAGATATAATATTGCCGTGTTATTGTAGCATTGTAGTGAGTTAAATTTTGGCTTCTTGGCAATTGAATGGGGGAATAGCTCGCGGGAATGTGCATCAAAATGCTTCGATGCTTTGATGTTTTGATGCCTTGATGCTTTTATAAGTTTTACCCTTGAATTTCA
>DQTK01000119.1 GCA_015662815.1 Aquifex aeolicus
CAACTATTAGCTTTTCCATAGAATTATATTTTTATATAGCCTAAAGGAGTGAAATTAATCTTACCTTTTCCTTTAAAATTATTAAAACTATGAATGTATATGAAGGTAAATTAATAGCTGATGGTCTGAAATTCGGCATAGTAGCCTCAAGGTTTAATCATGCTTTAGTGGATAGATTAGTCGAAGGTGCCGTAGATTGCATAGTAAGGCACGGGGGTAAAGAAGAAGATATCACACTGGTGAGGGTTCCGGGTTCTTGGGAAATACCAGTAGCAGCGGGTGAACTGGCGAGAAAAGAATATATAGATGCAGTAATAGCAATAGGTGTTCTCATACGCGGAGCTACTCCCCATTTTGAATATATAGCCTCTGAAGTTTCAAAGGGTCTGGCAAACCTTTCTCTTCAGCTCAGGAAACCGATTACATTCGGTGTAATTACCGCAGATACATTGGAACAAGCAATAGAAAGGGCAGGTACCAAGCACGGAAACAAGGGTTGGGAGGCTGCACTCTCAGCTATAGAAATGGTTAATCTTTTTAGGAAACTAAGATGAGATATCGGAAGAGTTCAAGGGATACCGCCTTTCTTGTTCTGTATAGGTGGGATTTAAGGGGTGATGACCCAAATGAAATATTTAAAGAAGTAGTTGAAGAAAAAGGTCTAAAAAATAAAAGGGCTTACGATTATGCAAGGAAGCTCTTGGAGACAACTCTGCAGTATATCGGAGATATAGACAATATAATCGAGGAAAATCTCAAAGGATGGAACATAGACAGGTTAGGCTATGTAGAGAGAAATGCATTAAGACTCGGAGTTGCAGAGCTTCTATTTCTAAAAACTCAAGAACCGGGAAGAGTTTTTATAGACATAATAGATATAGTTAAAAAATTCACAGATGAAAAGGCTGTCAAATTTGTAAATGGGGTTCTCTCTGCAATATATAAGAAGACTATTAGCGTTTTAAAAGAGCGAAAATAAGGTTAAGAATAATTGTAATTACTATACTTAAAACTATCGATGTTGCTATGGGTATATAAATGGTGAAATTATCTTTATCAATCATGATATCTCCCGGGAGTTTTCCTAAACCAAAGGGTAGCTTTTCAAAAACCATAAGCAAAATTCCCATAACCATCAGCAGAATACCGATAAGAACTAAAACTTTTCCCAAATCACCCATCAATTAAATTTTAGTTTATGAGACAAATAGCTGTAATAGGTTCCTCTCAAGCAACAGAAGAGGAATACTCAATTGCTTACAAACTGGGCAAAGAATTTGCCAAGCTGGGTTTAGTCGTAGTTTGCGGTGGAAGAACCGGTGTAATGGAAGCTGTCTGTAAAGGTGCAAAGGAAGAAGGGGGGCTTACCGTAGGTATATTGCCATCTTACGACGGTCATGAAGCAAATTCTTACGTTGACATAAAAATAAACACGGGCTTGAGTTGGAATAGAAATCCATTGGTAGTTGCCAGCGGAGATATGGTAGTAGCTATAGGAGGAAATTATGGTACCCTTTCTGAAATAGCCTATGCACTTATCTTGGGCAAATACGTAATAGGATATAAGACCCACAAAGTAGAAGGGATTGAACTTATAGACTCAGTGGAAGAAATTGTTAAAAGGGTAAGAAACTTTTTTGAAGGTAATTCATAAAGGAGATGGGGGAAGAATAAAAAAATATGAAGTGCCACGAGTGTATAAGCCAAAAGTTAAAATGTAGACATTTATTTTTTATAAGCTTTATGCCTTAATATCTACAGAATACACTGCCTGACCTAGTGCTATTCCTCCATCATTAGGAGGCACTTTTTGGTGAGTATGAACTTTAAATCCTTCTTTTTCCAACAGTTCTTTTATTTTTGAAACTAACGGGTTATTTTGCATAACACCACCGGACAAACATACCCTTTGTATACCTATATTCTCTGATATTTCCAAGCATATATTTGCCAGTGTATTTATGAATCTGCTTACCGCTTTTCCTTTATCCTTTTCCTTTAGGATTTCATAAAATATTTCTTTCCAGTCTATTTGGTTTCCCTTTATTTTAAAACCGTAATGGTCTTTTTCAGTATAGTCGTACAAATCCTCTATCATCATAGCTCCCTGACCTTCGTAGGAAAGGGTCTGACGTATTCCCAAGATAGAAGCAACGGCATCAAAAAGTCTGCCCACAGAAGACGATAAAGGTGAATTTATTCCCTTTTCCCAAGCTTTATACAGAACTTCTACTTCGTTTTTTTCAAAAGCTCTTAAAGTGGGTACTTCCAAATCTATAGCTTCCTTCCCGAATATTTCAAAAAGCAGAGACAGAGCTACTCGTCTCGGTTCTTTTACAGCCTTTTCTCCACCTATTAATTTAAAAGGTTTGAAGTTAAATACTCTCTCGTAATTTCTGTAATCTGCAATTAAGAATTCTCCGCCCCAAAGAGTACCATCATCCCCATAGCCTGTTCCGTCCCATGCTATTCCCAGAACTTTATCCTTTACTCCGTTTTCAGCCATACATGAGAGAATGTGAGCATAATGGTGCTGAATCTCAATAAGTGGTATACCTTCCTTTTCCGAAAACCACTTAGCCCATCTGGTTGTTTCATAACGCGGATGTTTATCACAAACTATAACTTCCGGTTTGAATTCGTAAAGTTTCATAAAATCGTAGATGTTTTCTTCAAAAACTTTCAGAGTTATTAAACTTTCGACATCACCTATATGTTGACTTAGGAATACCTTGTTCCCGAAAGCTATCGCAAATGTGTTTTTCAACATTCCACCAACAGCCAAAACCTTTTTAGGAAAACTAAAGGGAAGTTCGATAGGTAGTGGAGAATATCCACGGGAACGTCTTATAGGTGTGGGAATGCCTCCAATTACTTTTATAACACTGTCATCGCATCTCCTTTTTATGTCTCTATTGTGTGTTAGTATAAAATCTGCAAAGCTTACCAGTTTCTCAAGAGCCTCTTCATTGTCTTTTACTATGGGTTCATCTGACATGTTCCCGGAAGTTGCAACAACAGGAAAATCCAGACCTCTTAGAATTATATGATGAATAGGTGAATAAGGGAGAAAAGCTCCTACTCTTTTCAATCCAGGCGATACGGAGGGAGCCAGTTCTCTTCTCTTTTTAATAAGAACTATAGGTCTTTCGGGGGATAACAATAGTGCTCTCTCTAATTCGCTCGGGTTTGTGAATTCTTCAACTTGCTTCAAATCCCTAAACATTACTGCAAAAGGTTTTTCCTGTCTTCTTTTTCTTTCCCTTAAAAGTCTTACTGCTTTTTCGTTTGTAGCATCACATACTAGGTGAAATCCTCCTATACCTTTTACAGCCACTATTTTCCCTTTTTTTATCTCTTCTATCAATATAGATAGTGCTTCTTGCTTTTGGGCAACCAAATTTTTCCGATTGTCGTAGAGACTTACCCAAGGACCGCATTTAGGACAAGCGTTTGGCTGGGCGTGAAATCTTCTATCGAGAGGGTTTTTATACTCCTTTTCACAATCGGAACACATCTTAAAGGCTTTCATAGTTGTGTTTTTTCTATCGTAGGGAAGCTTCTCTATTATGGTGAACCTCGGCCCGCAATTTGTACAGTTTATAAAGGGATATAAGTACCTTCTATCGGAGGGGTCAAAAAGCTCTTTAAGACAGTCCTCACATGTAGCTATATCAGGGAGAATTAAAACTTCTTTTTCTCCCTCTTCCTTGCTTTTTCTTATCTCAAAATCACTATAACCTATAGGTTCTAAGTAAAGTATTTCTTGAGAATATATTCTGGCCAGAGGTGGTTTATCTTTAGAAAGTTTTAAAAGAAATCTGGCAAGCTCCTTTTCCTCCCCCTCAACCTCTATCTCCACACCTTTGGAGTCGTTTATTACATATCCCTTTAACCCTAAGCTCTTAGCAAGTCTGTAGACAAAGGGACGAAAGCCTACACCTTGGACAGCACCTCTAAGCTTTACCTTTAGACGCCTCATTTAAAGAACTTCTCAAGATTTTTAATTTAAATTTCAGATAATCTATCCATAAGTCCATACCTTCACCGGTTTTGGAGGAAACCTTGATAATATCAATTTTGGGGTTTACCTTTTTTGCGGAAGAGATAGCATTTTCTATATTGAAATCCATATAAGGCAGTAAATCCACTTTTGTAACCAACATAAGTTCGGAGTTTTTAAACATTACTGGATACTTTTCCGGTTTGTCCTCACCTTCCGTTATAGAAAGTAAAACTACGTTAACGTGAGCTCCAACGTCGTAAGAAGCTGGACAAACCAAATTACCTACATTCTCTATAAAGACTATATCCAGCTCTTTTAAGGGTAAATGATGTATACCTTCGTGAACCATAAAAGCGTCAAGATGGCAAGCCTGTCCTGTGGCTATTTGATATGCCGGAGCTCCTTTAGCTTTTATTCTTTCAGCATCTCTATTGGTTTCAAGGTCTCCTTCTATAACTCCTATTTTTATCTCATCCCCTATTAGCTCTATAGTTTTTTCAAGGAGGGAAGTTTTCCCTGCACCGGGCGAACTCATTAGATTTACAGCAAGTATTCCGTACTCCTCAAAATGCTTTCTATTACTTTCGGCTTGTTTATCATTCGCATCGAGTATTTTCGTTAAAACCTCAAGGGTTTTTTTATCGTTTAAAGATGGATTTGTATGGTGATGATGATGGTGGTGAGAATGATCGTGATTATTTCCCGTTATAGAACAACCGCAATCTCTACACATAACTATACCTCCTGCTTAGAAGTTTTTTCCTCAATTTCTTTAATTTTTTCCTCAAGATACTTTATGCTTTCCGCCACATCTTCCTTCTGTGCGGATGCCAGCTTAGGGAAGAAGGTTATTTCTATAGTCTCCAGGACCGGTTTATCGTCTCTATTTTTAATTACACCTATCCAAACTCCGTAAATGCCCGTTTCTTTCCATTCCGCAGGTTGTGTTTTCGAGGAGTAAGTTATCTTTACCTGTCCCTCTCCCAGCACATCAAGGAGTAATTCCCTATCTTCGGGAGTAATGGGAAGTTTATTTATGTAAATTATATACTCCTCTCCCTTTTCATATAAGTCTTTCAATGCTTGGAGAATTTCCTTTAGGATTGGTATTGCATTCATTAACACGATAAAGCCTCCCTAATTTTCCCAACATATTCAGCCCACGTTTTGATTCCGTCTATTTTTCCAACCTGTTTTCCCTCTTTGAAAATCAAAATTGATGGAACTATGCATTTGAATTCCTTTAGTTCATCAATATCTCCCCATATGAATTTGATCCCTTCAAAATTCTTTGCAAGTTCCGGGAATATAACGTCTACATCAAAAATCTCTTTAATCTTGTCATACAGCTTTTCACTCCTAATATAAAGAACAAAAGTTTCTTTATTTCCAACTAATTTCTTAAGTTCCTCAGAATTTATTTCCTCAAGTTTCTCTAAAAACTTAACACTATTCATGATACCCTCTCCTTCAGATGAATACCCCAACTTCTGAGCTGATTTGCAATTTCCTCAACTAAAAGAGGTATCTTTTGGGCAATTTCAGGAGTAAGTTCTGTGGAAATATCCAAACTCTTCGGCTGAAGTCCTATGACGACGATCTCCTCTATGGGCTTTTCGAGGATGTCTAAAAGAGCAAGCACTTCCTGAATTCCCAGTTCATGCATAGAAACCTTACTTTTAAAATATTTCCTAACCTTTTCGTTTTCAATCTTATAAAAAGATCCCGGACTTCTTTCTCCCAATATTGCATCCACTATTAGAAGCTTTTTTGTCCCATCCAGGTAATAGAGTAAATCTATACCGAGTGTTCCCCCGTCAATGACCTTTACTTCTTCAGGATATTCGTATTTCTTTGAGAATTCTTCTACAGCTCTTACTCCAAGTCCTTCGTCCGATAAGAGAACGTTCCCTATTCCCAGAACGGTAATCATAACAAAAAATAAAAAAGCATTAAAGGGCGAGAGCCAACAGGAGAAGACTCAAGCCTGCAAGTTTAACAAATCTTTCTTTAATTGTTTTTCCAAGGAGAATACCGCTTAGATGTAAGATTGAAGTAGAAAGGATAAAACCTAATGTGTAAAGGATAGGATTTGCAGTTTGCGGAGCTTCAATTCCATGAGCATTTCCGTGAAGGAATCCAAACATAGCTATCAGCGGAAGTATATATAAAAGTTTTATGTCTTTGACCAGTAGAATTAAACCCATTAGAGCAACAGATAGAACTATTCCCGTTTCAACGAAAGGTATCGGTAAACCTAACATCCCAAGGAATGCTCCGATAGCCATGAAGCTTACGAAAGATATCGCAGGTGCAAAAGATTTTTTACCTGTTAAGTAGCTTCCCAGAAGTCCTACAGCAACCATTACAGCTATATGGTCTATTCCTGTAAGAGGATGAGTAAACCCAGAACTAAAAGGATTTGCCGCGTGAAAATGACCGGGATGAGCAAAAGCTAATCCGCCAAATACTAAAGCAAAGGGTAAATACTTTCTCATGCCAACCCTCCTTATTTTACAAGAGCTAAAAGGATTTGCCATGTGAAAATGACCGGGACGAGCAAAAGCTAATCTGCCAGATACTAAAGCAAAGGGTAAATACTTTCTCATACCAACCCTCCTTATTTTACATCATTTATATCTATAGGTTCTTTCCTAAAGAACTTCACACCGTTAAACATAGAGGAAACTTCTCCGTTCTTGTGAGTAAAATCTTCTCTTGAAACAAAGTAAACGTGAAATACGAAGAACAGGATTATAAGCCATGCTACAATGTGATGCCAATAGTGAGCTTCAAACTCTCCTCCTAAACTCCAGACAGCCCATCCGAAAACGGAAGCCCAGAATCCATCAGGGTCCGAAAGTCCGTACATCCCAAAGCCCGTAGCTATCATAAAGAAAATCATCAGGTAAACAAGGAAGTAAGATGTTCTTGCTAATGGATTTCTAAGCATAGGTCTGTGTTCTTTGATGAGAAGATATTCTTGACTGGTTTCCTTTACACCTTGCCAGTATTCTATAGTCCAAAACTTGGGAATAAACATTCTATCTCTTTTTCCGAAGAAGGCTATATAGATTCTGAAGAGGAAAGAAAAAAGAAGGACATAGCCGGCGGAAAAATGGAGAAACCTTATAAATCCCATTGTAAGGTTTTTATCATAAGCATAGGTTGCTTCGTATCCTACGGATGTAGTAAAGTATGGAGTTCCTATGTACAGTCCTGTAAAGAAAAGAACTATTATAGTTATGAAGTTTATCCAGTGCCATATTCTGAGAGAAGCACTAAATACATAAATCCTCTTAAACATAGCTGTCCCTCCTTAGATGCATGCTCCTTGAACTCTTACGTTTGCTATTTCTTCACCTTTTTCGTTATATAGGTGTGTTGAACATGCAAGACATGGGTCAAAAGAGTGTATTCCCCTTAGAACTTCTAAGGGTTTTTCAGGAACCTTTACAACAGTATCCATCATACACTCTTCAAAGGCTCCGTGTTGACCTTGTGGGTCTTTTGGAGAGCCATTCCACGTTGTAGGAACTACACATTGATAGTTATCAACCTTTCCATCTTTTATAATTACCCAATGTCCTAAAGCGCCTCTCGGTGCTTCTGCAAGACCTATTCCTTTTGCTTCCTTAGGCCATGTGGACGGATCCCATTTTTCCATGTTTGCAACACTTAAGTCCCCTGCTTTTAGGTTGTCATATAGTTTCTTCATCCAATATAAGTTAGTGTGTGCAGACATTTGAGCTTCTAGTGCTCTTGCTATTGTCCTTCCAACAGTTGTAGGAAGCCATTTTTCCGGGGGTAGTCCCAGAAGTTTTGATACGGTATCTATTTGGTTAACTATCAACTCTTCTACCCATGTCGGTTTTATGTGTCCCTGTTTGACCTTTGTGTAAACTATTATGTACCTTGCAAGAGGGCCAACTTCACAAGGTCTTCCTCTCCATCTGGGAGCTTTTATCCAAGAATACTTACCTTCTTCATCAAGGTATTTCCAGTGGGTCTTTGTTCCCTCCTTGGGACCTGTGTAATTGGGTTCTGTGATACCATTCCAAGGATGAAGTCCTTTATTTTCATCAGGGTACTTGTACCAAGAGTGTGCTACAAATTCTTGGATTTGCTCTGGGTCTGCAAAATCCTTCCCTTCTAGATTGTAAAATTTTGCTTTATCAACACCTTTGTAGAAGCCTTCAACCACTCCATTTGAACGCCAAATTAGCTTTTTATGATAATCACCGTTAGCTATACCCGTATAAGGTTCATCAGGATAATCACCGTATCCCATAACTCTCCTCTTAGAGAGACCTCCTCCGTAGAACCAGTTATGTTTATTGAGGTATATGTCTGCTATAGCCAATATGTCGGGAATATAGAACAAGTCGGTAGCTTCCGTTTGGGTATATATAGCATCTTCAACAACCGCAAGTCTTTCCATATTTACGGGAGCATTCATATCATCCATGGAAATAGAACAACTAACGCCACCTACTATGTAGTGAGGGTGAGGGTTCTTTCCTCCGAATATAACTTGAGGAATAATTAGTTCCCTTTGGACATCAAGCATATTGAGGTAATGAGCCACTGCAAGCAGGTGAACTTCAGGTGGCAACATCTGATAGTCCGGGTGATCCCACCAATGCGCAGCAAAAATTCCTAATTGACCGCTCTCAACAAGCTTCTTTATTTTCTTTTGGAATTCCCTGAAGTATCCGGGAGTAGCCTTCGGGAATTTCTTGGGATAACCTTTACCTCCTAAGAAATCAGGCATAAATTCGCTAAGAACTCCGTATTTCTCAAGAATCACATTAGCAAGAGCTGCAGTTTGAACAGGGTCGGCTTTTAAAGCTTCTACAGGAGATACCCAGTCTAAAGCGTGAAGGTGATAGAAGTGGACTACGTGGTCATGAGTCTGGAGAGAACCGTACATTATATTTCTTATGTAATTAGCATTTTTAGGTATGGTTATTCCAAGGGCATCTTCAACCGCTCTTAAGGATGCCAATGCGTGTATGGAGGTACAAACTCCACATATTCTTTGGGTGAATGCCCATACGTCCCTGGGGTCTCTGTTTCTTACTATAAGTTCTATTCCTCTCCACATAGTTCCGCAGGAAACCGCATCTTTCACTCTTCCCGTTTCTTCATCAACCATTATTTCAATTCTCAAATGTCCCTCAATTCTTGTAACAGGATCCACTACTACTCTCTTCATCTATCACACCTCCTCTTATTCTTCTTCCTTGTTTGCAGATTTTCTAACTTTTGTGGCTATGCCGTGGAGTATCGCACCACCAGCTGCTGCAACTGCAGCAATAGCACCAATCTTATCAGCTTTGCTATCAATTCCCGGAACAGGAATTCCTCCAATTCTTTCGTATAACGGCCCGTTATCCCAGAAGTTGTTTTCGGCACATCCGATACATCCATGTCCGGATTGAATGGGGTAAGAGAGTCCATTGTACCATCTTAGATTACCGCAGGAGTTGTAGGTTGTAGGTCCTCTACATCCTACTTTATATAGACACCATCCTTTTTTGGCTCCTTCGTCGTCGAATTGTTCGACAAACTGACCCGCGTTGAAGAAGGACCTTCTGTAACAAGTGTCGTGAATCCTATTTCCGTAGAACATTTTAGGTCTTCCTTGACTGTCAAGAGGTGGAATCCTATCAAAGAGAACCATGTACATAATTACCCCTGTCATTACCTCTGCTATGGGAGGGCATCCGGGAACTTTTATAATCGGTTTATCTGTAATTACCTTATCTATAGAAACTGCATTGGTCGGATTTGGTTTCGCCGCTTGCACACATCCCCAAGATGCACAGCTTCCCCAAGCTATTATTGCTTTAGCACCTTCTGCACTCTCCTTGAGTATCTCTACGAAAGGTCTTCCTCCTATAATACAGTACATTCCGTCCTCGCCTAAAGGCGGATTACCCTCTACTGCCAATATATAATTACCCCAGTATTCTTTCATTATCTTTTCTCTATGCTTTTCTATAGCCTCTCCGGCTGCTGCGGAAAGTGTATCATCATACTCTAAAGACATCATTGTAAGTACTACATCGGAAGCTAATGGAGTTGCGGAACGTATAAAGCTCTCGGAACAACATGTACATTCAAGCCCATGTATCCATATTACGGGAACCCTCGGTTTTGTTTCCATAGCTTTTACCACTTGCGGGACCATGGAGGGAGCAAGTCCCATTAAACCTGTAATGGTAGTAGCAAATTTAATAAAATCTCTTCTACTTACACCGTGTCTTTTAAAAACCTCCCAGAAGGTCTCCATGTTCACCTCCTATTCAAAGGGCTCTCCTTTTAGTATAAAACATGGAAAAAATGAATATTTATTCGTTAATCTTATTACGACCATAAAAATTTCTTAAGGCAGGTATATGACCACATCTCCCTTTCCGTTGAGCTTTGCCTGACAAGAGAGTCTTTCCTGTTGAGAATCTAATCCATATTCTTCAAGGGTATCCTCTTCTTCAAATTCCGGAGGATATAAATTTTCTATCCCGGAAACTACGATAACTTTACAGGAAGTACACTGACCGTGTCCACCGCATGCACTATCTATTTCAATACCGTTCCTATGGAGAATCTGCATTATTGTTTCATTTTCAATTCCTTCAAATTCCGCTCCTATATTTGCCACAATTACCTTCGGCATTTTCACACTCCTAAAGCTTTCCAGATATTTTCAGCAAGCTCATCGATATATTCTGGCAAGGGTTTTTCCAAAAGACCACCATTATATAAGAACACTAACTTACGAATATCATACGCTGGGTGAGAAATTAAGGGAGAACAAAGGAAGCAACCCCCAAAGCAGAAAGGTAAACAAACAAACAAATGAAATTTCTCCAACC
>DQTK01000020.1 GCA_015662815.1 Aquifex aeolicus
CGATGAAATAATAGATGTCAAAAGATGTAGGGAGCTGGGTATACCTGTAATAAGAAGGGAAGTAGGAGGCGGAGCAGTTCTACTTCATGAAAATCAAGTGTTTTATCAACTAATAATAAACAAGAAGAAAGTTCCCTTTAAAGTAATAGAAGCTTGTCAAAAGTTTTCCAAGCCTGTGATAGAAGTTTATAGAAAACTCAGAGTAGAAGTAGAGTATAAGCCTGTAAATGACCTCGTAGTGGCGAGAAACAAGAAAAAGATTTAGGGACAAGGTGCGACGGATATAGAGGATTCATTTGTATTTGTGGGAGGAATACTACTCAGATTTAACACAAAACTTATGGTCGAGCTGTCTAAAGTACCCGAAGAGAAGTTCAGAGACAAGATTTATAAAAACTTAGAGGAAAATATAACTTGGGTTGAAAGGAAAACCGGCAGACTTCCTTCCTACGAAGAGGTTGAAGAGCTCCTAATAGAGGGATTCTCAAAGATAATAGACTTTAAAGGGGAATCCGAGGTTCCAGAAGAAGCTATAGAACTTGCCGATAAACTAAAAGGTGAATTTACTTCAAAGGAAGTGCTCTTTGAAGAAAACACAGAGCTATAAAGCTAAAGGAAGGGGTTTTCCTTAGAACAGGTCTTCATAAGGCGAAAGGGGGATTGATTAGAGCCGAAATTTATACCGGCGGTGAAAAAATCGTCCGAGCAAAAATCTGTGGAGATTTTACCCTTTACCCTAAAGGAAAATTAAAGGAGTTAGAAAAATACCTCGAAGGTGTAAAATTTGAAAGGGAAGAAGTAAAAAAGATTTTGGAAGATTTCATGAAGGAAGTAGAATTTCCCGGTGTGGAAAACGGAAGACCTGCTTATTGCTATTTACGGAGGTTGAAACCTATTTATCTTTATTATCACTCCTTCTTTTCCCTTTTCTATCTTCTTAATCGTATGAACCTCGTAGATTAAATTGTCGTTCTTTATAATGCCTGCTTTCTCCATAACGTCCCACAGGGATTTAAGCATGTTGTCTATATCCCTTTTTCTCCTGTTAGGGAGTATTAAGGTTATATCAACGGATATTTCGTAATCTATAGGTTCTCCGGTATACTGTTGTTTTAATTCCCAAACAGCTCTTACTTCCCAGTTTGTAATTCTGGGCGGCTTAAAAACCCTACCACCCTTCCGTCTTATATATCTATTGCTTTTAGGTACAGGAAGTTTGGACAATACAAGCTCTATCTCACCCATCATGAACTAACGCAAAACTAACGAAAAACTAACACATAGCTAACACTCGGTAATTAATATACTTTACAGGAAAAATTAAAAAGGGGGTAGAAAATGGGAAAAAAGGCACTTTTAGCAGGAGCTATATTTATGGGTATTATAGCCTACAACTGCGGAGGAGGCGGAGGAGGTACTACCTCAACTCTATCGGCGCTGGATCTTTATATAACAGATGCTCAGGCGGATGTGAATCCTTTATCATCTCTCGAAGTTACTCTATATAGCATCGATTTGTGTAGAGATACAGCTTGTAATGATACCGTAAATGTATTTTCCAGCAATACGGGAGTAACGATAGACCTCACTAATCTCGAAGGAGTGCTTCACTATATTGCCACCGCACAAGTTCCTCAAGAACAGTTCGAAGCTATGAAGATAGAAGTGGCACAAAGCGGAACAGTTGTATACGACGGCATAACCGGAAGCTTTTCACTTAAAAGTGGAGAAAATGTAAGCTGTGATGATACCACACAAAGATGTTCAATAGTGGTTACAGGAGCTGTAAATCCCGCCGTTAATAATAAACTCTTGGTGGATTTCGATCTTAAAAACTTCCAACTGGATTGTGATGTAGACCAAGCTAACAATACAGTATCCTGTACCGTACAGAGTATGGTTGTTGTTGCAAGACCTGAAACCCCTCAGAATATTGCCAATAGATTTAAGTTTGAAATGTATGCAATTATTGACCCTCAGCAGATAAATGCACAAAATCAATCCAGTTTCCAATGGGGAAATAAGACTTACACTACTCGGATAGGTGATAACACTATTTGTGAAATAAGAGACACGAATTACGTAGGACCAGCTTGTATCTCTGAACTTCAGCAGTTCAATACGCCCGTATGTCTCAAGTTAAAACTTATAGGAGACCCTGCACAAGCAGACATAATTCAAGACGTTGCTAAATTTGAAGTGAAAAGTCCGAAGAAATGCGGATATGAAAGTGGAGTAGAATACGACGACGATTACTACGAACACTCTACGAATAAAAGAGAAATTAAGGGAATGTTTGGGGGTATTAACGGGGATTACATAACTGTAGGAGATAAGAAATTCATGATAACTGACAACACTTACTGTGAAATTGATACAGAAGGTGAGGAAGATAGGTATTACGTAGGTAAGAATTGTTTAACTGCTTTTCAGAATATATCTCCTTCTACTTACGTTGAAGTAAAGTACGTTGAGCAAAATGATGAAGATATAGCTTTAGAAGTGGATATTGAATACGAAGAAGAAGAGTCTTACTAATCCTATGAATCCAATGAAGGATATGAAAGGTAAATAAGCCCCCTTCCCCTATTTTTTTATCTCTTTTTTCTTAAAATTTTTGATAATGAATTTAATTTTTACAACCTTTTTATTTTTTTTCTTTATAGTTTTTTCATCGGAACGAGAAATTCTGGAATTGATAGATAAAATAAAATCCGTACCTCCGCATGAAAGATACATATATATGAACCGTTTAAAACTGAAGCTAAGAGAACTAAACGAAGAACAGAGAGAAAAGGTAATAAGGGAACTCTATAGAGAGTTTAAGGGAAGATATCATGAAAGAGATGAAGGAGAATACGAAAAAGAGGAAACCCATGAGGGGGGAGAGGAGCCTCCATTAAATATAGATGAACGTGAACATGAAGGTATAGATTTTGAATCAGAATATGAAGGTAAATTTACAAAGGAAAAACCTGAGTTCAGAGAGATACCAGAAAGGGAAGTATACCCCCCTTCCGGTGAAGAACGTCACGAGGAGAGATATGAAGAAAGGGACGAAGGAAAGTATGAAGACAAAGAAGTAGGTTTTGAAAAAGACTATGAAAAAGAAGAAAAAAAAGAAGAGAGGGAGGAATACAGAGAAAGAGAAGATTAAAACGGATAAAATTACTTAACACAAAATGTGCAGAAGGGTTATTTTAGGAGTTATTCTTTTGGGTTTTAGCTGTTCCTTTGGATTTCAGGATTCCGACCTAGACGGTGTGGAAGACAGTGTTGACAAGTGTCCTAATACACCCTTTTTTTGTAATAGTGGATCAGTACGGATGTCCCGTAAAAGAAATCCCGATAAAGAGGAAAAGGGTAAAGTTTTACTTAAAAACAGGTTTTAGCCACTCGAAGGATAAAGATGATGAATCCAACAGTATTTCTTATTCCTTGGCAGTATCTTTTAGGAAGTTTTACGTTTCTTATACAATGCGCTATTACACCTACATAAGAAATGTGGGAAAGGGTCTTGGAAATTCTTCCCTCTACATGAGTTATAGAAAATTTATAAAAAACCTTGGAATATACACGGGTTTAAGAATAACCATCCCGACAGCTTCGGAAGATATAAGCTCCAGATACGTAAACTTTACACCTTCCCTTCTCTTTAATTACTTTAAAGGGAAATCCGATTCCTTCTTTTATATTTATAGAACTTTCCGCGGCAATCCCTCAAGAAGGGATACCTGGTTGTTTTCTTTCGGGTACGGATACAGTTTTTCTCCCGTGTATGCTAACTTTTCGGTGGATTTTATAGAATCCTCGATAAGAAGTATTTATAACAAAGCTTATCAAGGATGATACACCGGCTTTAATAATCAGTGCCCTTACGGACACTTCCACCATAGCGGAAGGTTTTGAAGCAGGTGCTGAGGATTACATAAAAAACCCTTCGACCCTGAAGAGTTGTTGATAAGGTTAAAAGCCAGACTAAAGAGTGATAAACTCCGGTACGGAGAACTTATTTATAAAGATGGTCGCTTCTTTTTGGGGGAGAAAGAGTTAGAGCTCGGAGAGGTGGAAGGGTGCATACTCCTTAAACTTTTGAGAAATAGAAGAAAAGTTGTCCCTCTACAACTGCATGAGGAATCCATCTCCCACAGGTTTGAGGGTCATAATAAATACATTGAAGAAAAAGACAAAGCTTAACATTCACGCGGTAAAGGGCTCTGGGTATGTCCTTGATTAGCAAAATCTTTCCCAAAAATCAATACGAAAAAGAGGCCATTATAAAAGCTTTTCTTATTTTCTTCATGACTATTGAACTGTTGGTAAGTGTTATATTCATTTTGCTTATAAAAATTGAAATAAGCCATAAAAAGCACAATATATTCTTAGAACTTGTAAACTACTCCTATACCTTTAAAGGGGAAAAAGTATAAACTCGAATTAGTTGAAGTAGAAAAGCCCAATCATTTCTATCAATTTATGGAAGATGAAAAGGGACTTTACATAATCATCCCTATACCCGATGTGGAAAAAGATGTCTTCAAAATTATCTATCCAAAAGAAAAGTTTCAAGAAGACGTTAAAGGAATTCTTTACGATTATGGGTTATATTTCATAGGGTTCACGCTGGTAAACTTAATCCTTTCCTTAGGATTGGCTCTTTACGCTATAACTCCACTGAGAAGAGCTGTTGAACTGGTATCGGATGTAGCCAGAGATATAGCCCACGATATGAACACACCTATAACAAGTCTGATAACAAACTTGAAACTTTTAAAAAAGAAATACAACGACGAAAGTATAGACCGTATGGAAATTGCCGTAAACCAGCTAAGATACTTGAGCAAGAATCTAAATCCTCTTACGGACGAACTTCTGTTAAAACAAGAAGAAGTAAATCTGAAAAAAATGGTCACCGAAGTTTTGAAAGATTTCTCCAGCATGTACCCGGATATAGAGGTAGGGACAGATTTGCAAGATGTAAAAGTCCTTGCAGATAGAAGAGTAGTAAGAAGAATCTTAGATAATGTAATATCGAATGCATTCAAGCATAACCTAAAGAACGGAAAGGTAAGGATTCTCTTAAGGGAAGGGGAGTTGATAGTGGAAAACACCTCTAAACCTGTAAGGGATATAAATAAAATATTTGAACGGTTTTACAGGGAATCCCAGAGGGGAATGGGGTTAGGTCTTGCTATAGTAAAAAGGCTTATTCACGAGCTGGGGTGGAAAGTTAAAGCGGAATATAAGGATAGAGTGTTTAGAATTAAAATAGTTTTTCATGGAAGAAAAGGTAATTATAGGAATTGAAGATTTCTTAAAAGTGGACTTGAGAATTGCAAAGGTAATCTCTGCAGAAAGGGTAGAAGGTTCAGAGAAGCTTTTAAAACTCACCGTTTCTTTAGGAGACGAGGAAAGAACCATAGTTGCAGGCGTAGCTAAATATTACAATCCTGAGGAACTTATAGGAAAGAGAATAGTTATAGTTGCAAATCTGAAACCCAGAAAAATATTCGGTATAGAATCTCAAGGGATGTTACTTGCGGCATCCGACGGAGAAAGGCTTTCCGTAGTAGTACCCGATAGAGATATACCTGAAGGGGCAAAGCTCAGTTGAAATATTTCCATTTTGAAGAGAAACATCCCTTTTCTCTCATTCTCCCTCTAATAGAAGAGGGAAAGCTTGACCCTTGGAAAGTAGATATAGTTGAGCTGACAAACTTATATATAGAAGAAATAAGGAGAAGGGAACTTCTCGACTTAAGAATCCCGGCAAGGGCTATAGTGGCTGCTTCTTTTCTTTTGAAAAAGAAAGTAGAGGTTCTCTTTCCCAAGCCTCCGAGAAAACCCGGAGAAAGGAAATATACCCTAAGAGAAATCGCCAGTATGTTTGAAAAAGAGTACAAGGAAATAGAGAAAGAACTAAAGGAAAACTTGAAGGAGATACAGATGAATATCAAAAAAAAGAAAATAAGTAAGACTACGAGGAAGAAAAACCGTACAAAAAAGATAGAAATCCCCGTTCATATCTCAAAATTCGAAGATGTTTTGGAAGAGTTGTGGGAATTTTTCAAGGGTTTAGAAGTAGGTACGCGATTAAAATTTTTTGCTTTCCTAAATAAGAAGGATTTTGTTCCCCAGTTTATGGCTTTACTTTATCTCGACTTTGACAATAAAATCAAACTTATCCAAGAAAAACCTTTCGGGGCTTTAGAAATAGAGATTTTAGAAACCTAAAACCTTCAGAATTTCATCAAGCTCAGGGGGAACAGTAATCGGCTCTTCACATACCCTTATTGCCGTATCTGGGTCTTTGAGACCGTTTCCGGTTAGAGTACATGTGACAACTTCTCCTCCTTTGAAGAAACCTTCCCTAACGAGTTTTATGAGGCCTGCAACACTTGCCGCGGATGCAGGTTCACAAAATACTCCTTCTGTAGAAGCTATCAATTTATAAGCGTATAGTATCTCACTATCGCTTACCGCATCAATCCTCCCACCACTTTCCTGAACAGCTTTGAGTGCCGATTTCCAACTGTAAGGATTCCCTATTTTTATAGCCGTTGCCACAGTTTGGGGATTCTTTATGGGATAACCTTTAACTATAGGAGCCGCCCCTTCGGCTTGCCATCCCATCATTCTGGGCAACTTTGAAACATTACCCTCTTCGTAGTAAACTTTAAAACCCTTCCAGTAAGCTGTTATATTTCCTGCATTTCCCACAGGAATAAAATGATAGTCGGGAGCATCTCCGAGAACATCGCAAATTTCAAAAGCCGCAGTTTTTTGGCCTTCTATCCTGTAAGGATTCACGGAATTTACTATTTCTACGGGAAACATTTCTCCTATCTTCCTTACTATGTAAAGTGCATCATCAAAAGTTCCCTGAATGGCTAAAACCTTAGCTCCGTATATCATAGCCTGCGATAGCTTTCCTATGGCAACGGCTCCCTTAGGTAGAAGTACATATGCTTTAAGTCCTGCCCTTGCAGCGTAAGCTGCTGCGGAAGCCGAAGTATTCCCGGTAGAGGCACAGATAACCGCTTTCTTCCCTGTCTCAATAGCCTTGGAAATGGCAAGTGTCATTCCCCTGTCTTTAAAAGAACCTGTGGGATTTAAACCTTCATATTTCAAATAAATTTTTCCCTTAAAACCTATCACCCTAGCGAGGTTATTAGCTTCTATGAGAGGTGTATTACCTTCATGAAGGGTAATAACAGGTGTGCTATCACTCACGGGTAAGTATTTCCTGTAGTGTTCTATAATCCCTCGCCAATCATTCATAGCTTAGAATAAAAATATCACAAAAATAGAAAAGCTTAAAATATCCTTACAGGATTGGAATAAATTAAGAAAGGAGTGTAAGTTATGGCAAATTTTGAGGATGTAAAGAGGATGGTTTTAGACTTGGGACTTGAAATTAGAGAGGAAATCCCCGAAGAAGAACTTATCATAGTGGAAGATGAAAATAGGGGAATAAAGAATATGATTATCGATTGTGAGGGAGATTTACTTGTAATTGAACAACCAATAGGAAAAGTCTCGGAAAAACACTACGGCTGGTTTTTGGAAAGAAACAGAGAAATGCCGTTTGGAGCTTTTGCCATAGATAAGGAAGGTGGAATACTCCTCTACAGACAAACTTTAAGGCTTGACACTCTGGACTATGAAGAGTTAGAAGCCAGTATATCTTCTCTGGAAATATTCCTTGCAGAATGGGGAGATGAACTTTTGAAAATCCTAAAGGAGGCTTAATATGGGATTACTAAAAAGATTGCTCAGGGTAATAAAAGCGGAAGCCCATTCGGTAGTTGATAAGCTCGAAGACCCTATAAAAATAACAGAAGAGGGAATAAGGGAACTCAAGAAACAGCTGAAAGATGCAATGGAAGCCCTTGCTGAGGTAAAGGCAAACCAAATAAGATTCGAAAGGGAAGCTAAGAATGAAAAGGAAAGGGCTAAAGCGTTGGTTAAAAAAGCCGAAGCCCTGCTTATTCAGGCACAGGAAGGAAAGATATCTCCCGATGAAGCAGAAAAGCTTGCTACAGAACTTCTCCAAAAAGCAGAACTACATGAGCAAAACTCCAAAAGGTTAGAAGAAGAAGCTAAAAAGCAAAAGGATATGGCTCTAAGGCTTCAAGCTAAAATAGATGAGCTTAGAGTTCAGATTGCAAAGTATGAAGCCGAACTTAAAACATTAAAAGCGAGAATGGCAACAGCAAAAGCAGTTAAAAAAGTTAACAAACAGATAGCAAAAGTAGACCCTTCCGATACAATAGCTATGCTTGAAAAGATGAAGGAAAAGGTGGAGGAAGAGGAAGCACTCGCAGAAGCTTATGAAGAAATTGCAAAACAGGAAACCTCTACGGATATAGAAATAGAAGCAGAAAAGAAGTTAAAAGGACTTGAAAGTAAGCAGAAACTCGAAGAATTAAAGAAAAGGTTGGGGCTCACCTGATATGAATCCTTTTAGCTTCTTCAAAAAGATTTTCAAAGGTGAAGAACACAAGGAAGAAGTGGATTTGCTTCAAATACCTCTCGAAAAACTGAAAAAGGGCGACATAATTGAACTTGAAGGAGAGTCATGGGAAGTTGTAGATATAGCCCTTTATGACTACGGCGCAAGCAAGGAAAAAGAATGGGAAATACGTTCTGCAAAAAATAGAGGTTTTCTGAGTTTAGAAGAAGGTAAAATCTACTTTTTCTTGGAAATCGACTCTGAAAATATTCAGCCCAACCCCCAAGAGCATTACAGAAAATACAAGAATCCACCGGAGGAAATTACGGTGGGCGGTAAAAAATTCAAACTCAAGTACGCGGGAAAAGCCAAATATGTGAAAAATCTGGAAAGCTACCCTGTGATTATCTGGGAGTTTAAAAATGAAGACGGGGAAATGATAGACGTAGAAATCTGGGATGAATATGAAGTAGAAGTCTTTAAAGGGAGGGAACTAAAGGAATGGGAAATTGAGAGCATACTTCCTCGTTAGTCTTCTCCTTTTTCTACTTTCCTGTAGAGGAGTAAAAGAAGTTAAGAAAAACGCACTTGAGTTCTTTTTGGAGAATTACGATAAAGGTGTATATAGATATCTCGTTTTAGAAACCAAACCAAACGATGAAAAAAGCTGTAAGGTTGTCCTTAAAGACCTAATAAAGGAACAGAAATATGAATTAACTCTTTATACGCTTTACTACGTTGAAAGATTTGAGTTAACAACTAACCTTCACTGTGAACTTTTTTCAAAGGGAAGATTGGTAGAAGTTGCCGGCGAGCGCTTCACTCCACCTTCTAATTTGAGGATTGTAAAAAATGCACAGTTGAGGGAAGGGCTCTATCTATGGATTTTAGAAAGGGTTCGGAAGTCATCTGGTGGCGGTGGAGGGGGGATTATTTTCCTCCCTTGGGGATGGGGAGGAATCGACTATGACTATCGGGATAGATACAGAACCGTTCCGGGAAGATACGGAGGTAAGTAATATGGTTTCTTTGGTAGGAGCTATTCTAGTTATCGCTTGGGTTATACTTTCCAAGTTCACCTTCGATTTTATTTTCTATAACAGAGTAAAGGTTGAACAGGAAATATTCGGTAAAAAAAACCATTCTCTTGCTTTTTCTTACGCCGGATTTCTCACAGGTCTTTCTTTTACCCTGTATATGACTTTTGTGTATGAAAGCTTCTTAAGGGAATTATTTAACCTGTTTTTCCTAACCTTTTTTATGTTCTTCGGTGTTTATGTGTTTGATTTATTGTTTTTGAGGAAAATAGACCTTAAGGAAGAAATACTTAAAAATAACCTCTCTGCGGGAGTCCTTCAGGGTTTTTATTTCATGGCTATAGGTTTGATAATTTCCGGTGCTTACTGGAGAAAAGAGAATTTAATCCTATCCGTGCTTTATTCATCAGTTTACCTATTTCTGGGTATGGTTTTCTTATATATCTCGACGCTCTTAATCTCAAGGGTTCTGGCACTGGACTTTCAAGAGGAAGTTAAAAAGAATAATCTATCAGCATCTTTAGCTTTAGGAAGTCTTACACTATCTGTTTCATTGGTAATCTTTAATTCCCTATCCGGGGAATTTTTAGGAAATATATTTTTGGACATCTTTACAACACTATTTTATTTCCTCATCTCTCAAATTCTCATGGTAGTCCTATACCTTTTATTTGAGTACGTTATCTTCAGAAAGGTTCTCCTTTCAGCTGAAATCATAGAGAACAATCTCAGCGCTTCCCTTACCTTAGGGGCGGTATTTTTAACCAGTGCTTTTATCACCATGGTTCTCATAGGATGAAGCCTTCATTCATTATAAACATTTCTATATTTTTCACAGGTTTCGCGGGCATAGTAGCGGAATATTCCATATCCACAATGGCAACATATCTTTTAGGAAATGCGGTATTTCAGTGGAGTGTGATTATATCCCTGTTTCTCCTCTTTATGGGACTTGGTTCACATTTGAGCAGATACATTTCGGATAAATATTTAATAAGCACATTTATTTTTGCAGAACTCCTTTTGTCAATTTACGTGAGTACTTCACCTTTAATAGCTTACTCCTTTGCCTATGACCTTATGGAGCTCCAAATAGTTATATACATCCTTTCAGGTATTATCGGAACCCTGATAGGTCTGGAAGTACCTATAGCGGTAAGAATCAATAATCTCTACGAAGAGTTGAAAGTAAATATATCTGCAATCCTTGAAAAGGATTATTTAGGAGCTGTTCCGGCGGGGCTCTTTTATGCCTATTTTTTTCTTCCAAAACTGGGATTAATTTACACACCACTCCTCGCTGGATTTCTAAACCTTATTACCGCAATACTCTTTGCCTTTTATCTCCATAGAGGTAAACTTTTGAAAATTATCCCACCGGCTGTAGCTATCTTTTTAATCCTTTACGGAATTTTTGCCAAAGACTTAATCCTCTATCAAGAGCAAAAGCTCTACGGAGAGAAGATAATTTATTTCGAGATAACTCCTTACCAAAAAATAATCCTTACCCAGTATAGAAGCAATTATTCCTTATACCTTGATGGTCATCTACAGTTCTCAACCTTGGACGAAGTAAGATATCACGAAACATTGGTACACATACCCGCAGGATTTTTAAAAAATTTCAAAAGGGCACTGATACTGGGCGGAGGGGACGGTCTTGCACTGAGAGAGGTAAAAAAATACCCTTTCGAGGAAATAACCTTAGTAGATTTGGATAAAAAATTGATAGAATTCTCAACTTATCATCCCGTAATGAGAAAGCTAAATGAGTCCAGCTTCAGAGACCCAAGGATAAAAACCATCTCGGAAGATGCCTTTAATTTTGTCCTTTCAGAAACAAAAAAGTACGATTTGGTGATAATAGACCTAATAGACCCCAGAACTCCCTCCAGTGCAAGGGTATATTCCTTGGAATTTTATAGGAAGCTTAAAAGTTTGCTCGCAAAAGACGGAGTGTTTATTACTCAAGCAGGAGATGTTTTTTTTAAAAGAAATGTTTTCTGTTCCATCTTGAGAACTATCAAAAGTGCCGGATTTAAGGCAGTTCCTCTCGTAGTAAACATACCAACTATGGGAGAATGGGGATTTATCATAGGAAGCAAAAGCAGGTTGGATTTTGAAAATTTAAAGCTCTTACCGAAATTGAAGTTTTTAAATAAGGACATAGCCCTATCCGCTTATCTTCTCGGGAAGTCAGTCAAATGTAAAGACGAAGAGATAAACACTATCTTAAAGCCTGTAATTCTTCATTATTACTATTCATCAGAATACTATTAATTTAGAATTTTTTAAAATTCTTTTATGAAGGAGGTATAACTTGGAGCTAAAGTGGGATGAACGCATGAATACAGGGGTTTTTTGCTTTGATGCAGAGCACAGGGCTATTTTAAATATGCTCAACTTCTTAAGGGAACTGCTTTTGAATAAAAGGCGTGAAGAAGCAACGAATTTCATAGTAGAAATCCTTATTCCTTATCTTCAGAGTCACCTAAGACATGAGGAGGAAGTGTTTGAAAAATTTGGATATCCCGAAGGGGAAACTCATACAAAATCTCATCAATCCCTTGAGAAGCTATTTATGGGATTTATAGAACCTCTTCGTGAAGGGGAAGACAAAGTAATAAAGCACTTTCAAGCGGTTGCTATAGGCTGGCTCTATGGACACATAGAGAAAACAGACAAGCGTTACGGCGTTTACTTTCGGGAAAAGAACTTACTCGAGAAGGTAAACGAAATAGAACCTATCAAAAGTGAGTTTACAGAAGCGTAGATAAAGTTTTTTTTAGTTAAAATTTTCCATTGGAGGGAAAAATGGAATCAATGGTGGAGTCTGTCTTTAACACCGTCAAAGATAAAGAATTTTTAAGAATAGCGGAAAAGGTTTTAGAAGGAAAGAGAATAAATCAGGAAGAAGCAATTTATTTATACAAGAGCAACGAACTTACGGCATTGGGCTTGATTGCAGAATATATCAACCGTAAGAAAAACGGGATGTATGCCTACTTTATAGTAAACAAGCAGATAAACCCGACGAACGTATGTATGTACCAATGCGATTTCTGTGCCTTCGGAGTGAAAAAGTCAGACCCAAGAGCTTACGAGATGAACTTAGACGAAATCCTTAAAAAGGTAGAAGAACTCTACCGTATGGGAGGAAGAGAGGTTCACATAGTAGGGGGAATACCCTCCCACTGGAATTACGATAAGTATATAGAGATTGTAAAGGAAGTCAAAAGAAGATTCCCAGACATTATAGTTAAAGCCTGGACAGCTGTTGAGATACATCACATGGCAAAGATATCCGGGAAAAGTTACAAAGAGGTTCTTTCTGAGCTCAAAGACGCGGGCCTTGATGCACTTCCGGGAGGAGGTGCAGAAATATTCTCGGATAGGGTAAGACAGATAATAGCTCCCTATAAAGCAAATGCCAAGGAGTATCTTGAAATCCACAGAACTGCGCATAAACTGGGAATTCCTACAAATGCAACTATGCTATACGGTCATGTGGAAACCATAGAAGAAAGGGTAGAACATATGGAAATGTTAAGAAGACTACAAGATGAAACTGGTGGGTTTCAGGTTTTCATTCCTCTGGCGTACTGGCCTGAAGGAACGAGATTGGGCGGATACAGAACTTCTTCAGTTGATGACCTCAAAACTATAGCCATTTCGAGGGTTTACCTTGATAACTTTGACCACATAAAAGCATATTGGATTACACTCGGAGAAAAAGTAGCTCAGGTAGCCTTAAATTTCGGTGCAGATGATTTAGACGGAACTATTCAAGAGGAAAAGATTGTCCATGCTGCGGGAACTAAATCCGCCTACGGACATTCCGTGGATAAACTTGTAAATCTTATAAAGAAAGCTGGTAAAATCCCGGCGGAAAGGGATACATTCTACAACGTAGTTAAAGTTTACGATTAAGGATTTTTTCAATTTCTTCTTTTTTTACCTTTCCCTCTCTAACAATTTTTATACCTTCTTTCAAGTCAAGAATAGTAGAAGGTTCACCCTTGATTTCTCCCGCATCAACGTAGAGAGCTACCTTTTCTCCGAAATATTTAACGGCTTCGCTTATGGTTTCCGCAGGTTTTTTACCTTCAGGATTTACACTTGGAGCAACTACCGGCTTGGCAAACCTTTTAAGAAGTTCTTTAATAAATCCTCTTCTCGGAATTCTTGCGGCTAAACTACCCCTGTTAATGTATGAAAATTTACCGCATGATGTTTTCAAAATTAATGTAAGACCTTCTACTTTAAGGAGATTCTCGTATTCTTTTGGGAGCTCAAGACAGAGCTTATCTATCCATGTTTCATCGGGAATGAGTATAAGAAAAGGTTTCCCTGAAGGTCTTCTTATAGTGTAAAGTCTTCTAACGACTTCTTCGTTGGTAGCATCCGCAAGCATACCGTAGAGTGTATCAGTAGGAGCTACAACTATTTTGCCATTCTTCAATACTTCAACTGCCTTTTCCAGGGCTTTTTCTATTGAAACAATCATTTCCGTACCGAAAGGTAATTTATAGGGTTAAGTAAGTTACCATTTATATCCCTCAATTCAAAATGTAAAGCACATCTTCCTTCATTAGGGCTTATTCCAACATAGCCTATAATTTGCCCTCTATTCACCTTCTGCCCGAGTCTCACCACATTCTTAGCATTGTATGCATATACACTTATGTACTTTGCGTGTTTTATTATTACCATATTCCCGAAAGCATTTAAGTCATCTCCGTTGTAAATAACTATTCCGTTATCAACAGCCCTTATCGGTGTTCCACAATCTGTGTATATTAAAATCCCTCTTTTGCTCTTTACAATCTTCCCCTCAACGGGTAAAATTCTCAAGGAAATCCTGGGAACCTTAGCTACCCTCTCTATGAAAACGTATTTATAAACGGGAATCCTGAGAATCTGACCTGCGTAAATTCTGTTATTCCTTAACCTGTTAACCCTTTTTATCTCCCTTACACTCGTTCTGAATTTTCTGGCGATTTTTATTAAAGTGTCTCCTCTCCTTACTTTGTACCTCAGATAAACCTTTTTTCTAACTCTCTCAAGTACCACTCTTTTACCGGATATATACCGCCTCACAGGTTTTCTTCTTTCACTTTTATAAATCCTTCCCGCTCTTATGGGAATTTTTAATTTTTGTCCAACGTAGAGCTTATTACTTTTGAGATTGTTAATCTTCTTTAAGTCCTTAAGACTTACCTTAAATCTCCTCGCGATTTTTATTAAAGTATCTCCTCTTTTGACGCGGTAAGTTATAAAGCTTTTCCTTTCTGATTTTTTTAGGTCACTTTTTACAATTCGTCTTTCTTCCTTTGATACTATTAGTATCTTTAAGGTTTGTCCTACGTAAATTCTACTACCTTTAAGTCGATTCAGTTTCTTTATATCTGAAACTTTTACTCCAAACTTTTTGGCAATTTTTATTAAACTATCTCCCTTTTTTACTTTATAAACTATAAATTTCCTTTGCACTTTATTTTTCTTTTTTTTCAATTTGCTTATACAAATCTTCTGACCCGGTTTAAGAAACTTTTTTTTTCTCAGGTAAGGATTCAACTTGTAAAGCTCCCTTAAGCTAATTTTATATTTTTTAGCTATTCTCCATAGACTATCTCCGCTTTTCACTATATGGTATGTACTACACTCTGCAGAGTAAACAAAGGTAGTCAGACTAAATATACTTAATATCAAAACCGTAAACAGGTTCATCTGAATACTCCTTTATTATCTCAGCTTTATCAACTCTCGCAGCAGGGGGTCCCTTTAATATATCTTTTATAAAGTATCCTATCAGTTCGTCATCCCCTTCAACGAGGATTTCTACCCTTCCGTCGGGTAAATTCCTTACCCATCCGTTCAAGCCATAACTATCCGCAATTCTCTTTGTATAAGCTCGAAAACCTACTCCTTGAACAAGCCCTTCAACGAAAATTCTCAATCTCATGTTTAAATATAATACATGGATAAGTTTACCGATTTTTATTTCTTCTTTACATAAAATATAAAACGGGAAACCGAGTAGGAATGAAAAATAAAATCGTAATTTTAGTCTTCGCTTTCTATAACTATTTCATCACAATTTTCCTTTTCGATAATTAATTGGCAAATAAGTCTTTGGTCTTCATCCACTGCACCTACTCTCCAGAGGGTATCTTCTTCATCAGCCGAAGGTTCATTTAAACATTCCATTCCCTTTATAATCCTTGCTACACATACACCGCACTGTCCATCGGTACAACCAAATTCTATCCCTGCCTTTTCAATTTCATGACTCAATTCCCCAAATCTTACACCCTTTGGAATATCAAATTCCTTTCCATTAATTATTACTTTCATAGTGAAAAAATATTCTACTTCCTTTATAAGTAATAATCACTGATTTCAGCTATATCTCTTTCCTGTCAATATGTCAGGCATATAATATACCTTTTAGGAGGTATGAGCTTGACCAAGACGAGAAGGGTTTCTGAAATAGCAAAGGAACTCGGAGTAAAATCCAAGGACATTGTAGATTTCCTAAATGAGTATTATCCGAGACCTGATGGAAAAAATTGGAAAGCTTCACATGGTCTTGATGAACACGCATTAACTTTAGTATACGATGCTTTTGGAAAGCCCAAGGAAGATGAAGCAGTAGAGGTAGAAAAGGTAGAAGAAGTAAAAGAAGAAACTATTGAGGAAATACTTGAAAAAAAACCATTAGATGAAAAATTAGAAAAAGTTGAAGAAGTTATAGTTGAAGTGAGTGAAGAGACTAAAGAGGAAAAGAAAGAAGAAAAGGAAGAAAAACAGCCTCGGAAAAGTGTAGAAGAACTCATAAGGGAAATTCTTGAAAGAAAGGAAAGGGAAAAAAGGGAAAGACTTGCTAAAAAAGAGGAAAAACCAAGGGTAGAAGTAAGGGAACTAAGGAGAGAGGAAGCCAAACCTCAAAAGAAAGAGGAAAAGAAGGAAGAGAAGAAAGAAGAAAGGCCTAAGGTAAGGATGTCCAAACAAGAAAGAGAAATTCTGAGAAAACTTGAGCATAAAGTAGAAAAAGAAAAGAAAAAACAAGAAAAGAAGGAAAGAGAAAAGAAAAAGAAGAAAGAAGAAGAGATAAAAATAATCCATATACCCGAAATAATTACCGTAAGGGAACTCGCTGAACTCCTGGATGTACCTGCAAATAAAGTGATAGCTGAGCTTATGAAAAGAGGAGTTCTCGCAACGATAAATCAGCCTGTCCCGCCGGAAGTTGCCGTGGAAGTTGCAGAATCCTTCGGGTATCTTGCGGAAGTAAAGAAAGAGGAAATTGAGGAAGAAATTATAGAGAAGGAAGAGGAAGTAAAGGAAGAAGAGTTAAAACCAAGGCCTCCGATAGTAGTTGTGATGGGTCACGTCGACCACGGTAAAACTACATTGCTTGACAGAATAAGAAATACAAACGTTGCCGAAAGGGAGAAAGGAGGGATAACTCAACATATCGGTGCTTCACAAGTAGTACTACCCGATGGTAAAAAGATAACTTTCCTTGATACTCCCGGACATGAAGCTTTCACAACCCTAAGAGCCAGAGGAGCAAAGGTAACAGATATAGCAATCCTTGTTGTTGCTGCAGATGATGGTGTTATGCCTCAAACCGTAGAAGCTATAAACCATGCCAAGGCCTTTGATGTCCCGATAATTGTTGCCGTAAATAAAATCGATAAACCAAACGCTGACCCTATGAAAGTTAGACGGGAACTCTCAGAACATGGACTCATTCCCGAAGAGTGGGGAGGAGATACCATATTCGTAGATATATCCGCGAAAACCGGACAAAATGTAGACCAATTGCTCGAAATGGTATTACTTCTCGCTGATATACTTGAGCTGAAGGCTAATCCCAACAGGAAAGCAAGAGGAACAATCATAGAATCAAAACTGGATAGGAGAAGAGGACCAGTAGCTACAGTTATAGTTGAAAACGGAACTCTCAAAATAGGTGATCACTTTGTTGCCGGAACAACTTACGGGAGAGTAAGAGCAATGTTTGATGACAAGGGAAGACAAGTAAAGGAAGCACCTCCATCTACTCCCGTAGAAGTTCTCGGTTTTGAGGAACTACCCGAAGCAGGAGATGAATTAATAGTAGTAGACGATGAAAAGACCGCCAGGGAAATTGCTGAAAAGAGAAAGGAAAAGAAGGAAAGGGAAGAGAAACTTCAAACTATAAGACTGGAAGATATTTACAAGAAAATACAATCGGGAGAAACTAAAGAGCTAAGGATAGTTCTTAAAGCTGATACTATGGGATCTCTGGAAGCCCTAAAGAAATCCCTCGAAGAGCTTTCCAATGAAAAAGTTCAGGTAAAGATAATTCACGGTGCTGTGGGAGGAATCACCGAAAACGATATTATGCTGGCAAAAGCATCAGGAGCAATAGTTATAGGCTTTAATACAAGACCGGACCCTAAAGCTAGGGAAATCATGGAAAAAGAAAAAGTTGATGTAAAACTCTACGGGATAATCTACGAAGCTATAGAAGATGTTAAGAAGGCGCTTATAGGTCTCCTCGAGCCTATAAAGAAAGAAGAAATTCTCGGTATGGCGGAAGTAAGGGCTACTTTCAAGATAAAGAAAGTCGGCACTGTAGCAGGATGTTATGTGTTAAATGGAAAGTTGGTAAGGGGAGCTAAAGCAAGACTAATAAGACAAGGAGTTGTCATATACGACGGTGAAATAGAAGGCTTAAAGAGATTCAAAGACGATGTACAGGAGGTAAGTGCAGGATACGAGTGCGGAGTTAAATTAAGAGATTATAACGACGTAAAAGTAGGTGACCAGATAGAATGTTACGAGATACGGTACGAAAAACCAACACTCTGATAGCTATAAATGAAATTTATGAAAGCATTCAAGGAGAGGGGCTCCTTGTGGGGCTTCCTTCCATATTTATTAGACTACAAGGCTGTAATCTAAGGTGTCCTTGGTGTGACCAACCCGAAGCCCTTTCCTTTAAGGAAAACTACAAGAAATTATCGGATTTAGTGAAAAAACTCTATTCCTTTTCTACAAAACATGTAGTTATCACCGGAGGGGAACCCTTTGCCCATAAGGAACTCCCTTCTCTTGTAGAGACTTTATTAGATAAGGGCTATTCTGTTCAAATAGAAACAAACGGTACTCTATGGATAGAAGACATGGATATATTAGCTTCCCGTATACATATAACCTGTTCTCCAAAGGCTGTAGCAAGATTTTTCGTACATCCCAAAATACTTCTATATGCAAAAGAACTGAAGTTTGTGGTTGACGAAGAGTTAAATAAGGAAGTTCTTATGAGAGAAGAATTTAAAGAGTTTCTAAGGAAAGGTAGGGTAGTACTTCAGCCCGAAAGCAACAGAAAAGACATGCTGGAAAAAGCTATGAGTTTACAAAAAGAGCTACTAAGGGAAAACTTCACCGTGAGGGTCATTCCTCAAGTTAACAAATGTTTTCAGATAAAGTAAGAAAATTATTGACTATTTTATTAACTCTTATCTTTCCCTATATCTCCATAGGTATTTCGGTTAGGATAGCCTTTACGGAAAAATTCATAGAGTGGGAATACTCAAAGGAAAATTTCCCGAAGGATAGATGGGGGATGACAAAAGATGAGCGGTTAGAGCTTGCTAAACTTGGTCTGAGAGCTGTCTTATCGGATAAAGACATGGAGAAATTTAGAAGGAAAAAACTATCAAATGGTGAAAAAGCGTTTACAGAACGTGAAATAAAGCATATGGAAGATGTGAAAAATCTACTCAAACTTTATTTCCCTTCGGTCTACTTAGTTGCTCTAGTGTGGTTTTTAGGAGTTATA
>DQTK01000086.1 GCA_015662815.1 Aquifex aeolicus
AAGGAAGATTTAGAAGTAATCTTAGGAACAATCTACAGAACTATCCTTGCGGTAATTTATGGAACAGTTGGAACAGCTGTAGCACAGTCTATAGTAAGCTTTATAGGTTATTATTTTACTGGTATAAATTTTGCCCTTCTTTGGAGTTTAATTACGTTCTTTGCAGCCTTTATACCCCCGTTTGGAGCTGCATTTGTATGGGTACCTCTGGATATATACCTATTTACCACAAAGGGTATCAAGGAGGGATTATCCTTTCTCGCTTTTGGAACATTGTTTATATCAAGTATGGACAATATAGTTCGTCCTCTTGTAATGAAGCAAGGTATAAAACTTCCATATGTAGCCCTATTCTTTTCAACAATAGGTGGACTACTTCAATTCGGATTTATCGGAGTGTTTTTAGGTCCAATAATTCTTACCACAATGCTTGTGTCCATGAAGATTTACAAAAGAAGATTTATTTACTCAGATATTTAAAGGCTTTGTCTCCTATATCTTTCCTATAATACATCCCTTCGAAACAAATATACTTTATAGCTTCATAAGCTTTTTCTTTAGCTTCCTTTAGAGTATCTCCGTATGCACATACATTTAAAACTCTTCCGCCTGATGTGACAATGAATTCTCCTTCTTTTTTAGTTCCGGCATGGAAGACGATTACATTCTCCATATTCTTTACATAATTAAGGCCGTGGATAATTTTACCTGTTTCCGGTTTTTCGGGATATCCCTTTGAAGCTAGAACTACATCGAGAACCCATCTATCGCTTTCTTCTATTTTTGCATCTTTTCCCTCATAGAAATTAATAAGTGTCTCCAGAAAATCATTTTTAATTCGCATTAAGATAGGCTGAGCTTCAGGGTCTCCCAATCTTACGTTAAACTCAAGGACTTTAGGCCCTTCTTTAGTTATCATTAGTCCTACATACAGAAATCCTCTATAGAAAATTCCTTCCTTCTTAAGCCCCTCTATTACCTTTTCTACGATTTCCTTTTTTATTCTTTCTTCAACTTCTTTATTTATAACGGGTGTAGGAGAATAAGCTCCCATCCCGCCGGTATTTGGTCCTTCGTCCCCTTCAAGGAGTCTTTTATGGTCCTGTGAAGTAGGAAGGGAAACGTATTTATCACCGTTTATCATTACTATGTAGGAAGCTTCTTCTCCTTCTAGAAATTCTTCTATAACTACCTTTTCCGAAGATTTTCCAAAGACCTTTTTATTTAAAAACTTATCTAATATTTCCGTGGCTTTATTAAAAGTTTCACAAACTACCGCACCCTTTCCGGCAGCCAGACCGTCAGCCTTTATAACTATAGGAACTCCTACCTTCTCTACGTATTTTTTAGCTTCTTCAAAGTCGGTGAAAACTTCATATTTTGCAGTAGGAATATTGTATTTCTTCATAAATGCCTTAGCAAAGGCTTTACTTCCCTCAAGTTTTGCAGCCTCTTTATTAGGACCGAAAATTTTTAAATTTCTTCTTTCGAATTCATCTACTATTCCTTCTACAAGGGGTGCTTCCGGACCTACAATCGTAAAATCTATACCTTCTTTCGATGCAAATTCAGCCAAACTTTTTACATCTGTCGGAGATATATCAACCCTTTCCGCAATTTCCCATGTCCCTGCGTTCCCTTTAGCAACGTATAATTTTGTCACCAAAGGGCTTTTACTTACCTTCCACGCTATTGCGTGTTCTCTTCCTCCGTTTCCTACTACCAATACTTTCACGATAAAGTATTATAATAAAAAGAATGGCGCAGGAGTTAGGGGGAATAGCTAATAAAGAAATTAAAATTATAGACATCCTAAGAAAAGCCTACGAACTAAAAGCAAGTGATATACATATTACCGTCGGTGTTCCACCCGCTGTAAGAGTAGATGGATTAATACATTTTCTGGAAGAATTTCCCAAATTGAGACCTGAAGATACACAAAAACTTGCTTATTCCGTTATGGTGGAAAAACACAGACAGATACTTGAAGAAAAAGGACAGGTAGATTTTTCTTTTGGGGTTAAAGGAATAGGAAGATTCAGAGCAAATGTTTTCTACCAAAGGGGGTCTGTTGCTGCGGTTTTTAGGATGTTACCTTCACGAATTCCCAAAATTTCAGAATTGGGACTCACAGAAAGGGTTTTGGAATTATGCCATAAGAAAATGGGACTTATACTCGTTACCGGTCCGACAGGATCGGGAAAATCTACAACAATTGCTTCTATGATAGGTTACATTAACGAAAATATGCCTTATCACATAATTACGATAGAAGACCCTATCGAATACATTTTCACCCATAAAAAATCAATAGTTAACCAAAGGGAAGTGAAACAGGATGTTTATAGCTTTGATGATGCTCTAAGATCAGCCCTTAGAGAAGACCCGGATGTAATATTTGTAGGTGAAATGAGAGACATTGAAACTATTGAAACAGCTTTAAGGGCTGCAGAGACAGGACACTTGGTATTTGCTACTTTACATACAAATACAGCTATTTCAACTATAAACAGAATTGTTGATATGTTCCCTCCGGAACAACAAGAGCAAGTAAGAACCGTTCTTTCCTTTGTACTTCAAGGTATCATATCTCAAAGATTACTTCCCAAATTAGGTGGTGGGAGAGTTCTAGCTTATGAGCTTCTCATTCTAAATACGGCTATAAGGAACCTTATAAGGGAAAATAAACTCCAGCAGATATACTCCCTTATGCAAAGTGGTCAGGTAGAAACGGGAATGCAGACAATGAATCAAAGCCTTTATAGACTGTATAAGATGGGACAAATAAGATTGGAAGATGCTCTCCAAGCTTCTCCGGACCCTAAGGAACTGGAGAGAATGCTAAGGGGTAAGAGATAATGCCCTATTACCGCTATAGGGCTGTATCCGATGACGGGAGAGTCATAGAGGGTGAAGGTGAATTTCTTTCCCTTGAAGATCTCACAACCAAACTATCCTCTCAAAATCTAACCCTAATCTCTGTAAGTGAAGCAAAACAACAAACAGAAGAGAAGAGTTTGGAGATTAAATTACCGTCCTTTTTTGGTAGGGTTTCTGACAGAGATTGGTCCTTACTTGCGAGGCAACTTTCAGTGTTAATAAGTGCAGGTGTATCCCTTGTTGAAGCCTTAGAGCTTATATCAGATCAAATACCAAATAAAGGGCTTAAGACAGCTCTCCTTGAGGTAGCAAAGGATATTGAAGAGGGAAGCTCATTTCACGCCGCACTTCAGAAAAGGAAAAATATATTTCCTGAATTTATAATTAACTTGGTCGCGGTTGGTGAGGAAACAGGTGAGTTGGACTTAGTCCTTCGTAGGGCGGCAGATTACTACGAAAAGATAGCCTTTATAAAGGGAAAGATTAAAAGTGCTTCATTTTATCCATCTTTTGTTATGCTATTTTCTACTATATTAGTTTGGGGGATACTAACATTCGTAGTACCTAAGTTTGCAAACATATACAAGTCTTTGGGTGGAGAGCTCCCTGGGCCCACACAACTTCTTATGAATATATCTTTAGCACTTCAGCGGAACCTTCCTTATATTCTCGCTTCAATAATACTCATTACATTTAGCTTCAGTATTTTATACAAAAGTAATTTATCTTTTCGTGGAGCGGTACATAAATTCCTGTTGAGTATTCCAAAGTTCGGAGATTTATTTAGAAAAAGTGCCTTCGCTCGCTTATCGAGAACACTCTCAACTTTATACTCTTCGGGAGTACCCATTGAGCGATCTCTGGAAATTACTGCAAAAGTGGTAGGTTTTATCCCTATAGAAAAAGCCATTGAACAAGCTAAAAACGAAGTTCTTGAGGGTAAAACCCTTTGGATGGCTTTGCAAAAAACAGGTACGTTTCCCAAAATGGTCGTAGCTATGGTAAGGGTCGGTGAAGAAACAGGTAATATAGATGAAATGTTGAACTCCCTTGCTAATTTCTATGAAGAAGAAGTAGATAGAATGATAGAAGGACTTATATCCCTTATAGAACCATTGCTTATGGTAATTCTAGGTGTAATTATAGGGGCAATACTCATAGCTCTCTACTTACCGATATTCAACGTTGGTAGCTTGATTATCCGTTGATTCTTTTATATATAAGATTTATAAGGAAAAGAATTTCATTTCTTTTGCCAAAAATTTTTTCTGTTTCCTCTATTAATTCATTGCGGAGTCTCTTTATGTCATCCCTAAGCGCTTCTCCTTTAAGAGAATAAAAACCGTCCTTATCGAGGTAATCATCAACCATTTGAAAAAGAAGACCTACATTTTTTCCGATTTTTTCTAAATCTTTTAATATACCTTGCTTCTTAGAAACTATCCCACCGCATATAAAACAGGCTTCAAAAAGAGCACCTGTCTTTTTTATACTAATTTCATAGATATCAGTGTAAGATTCTATATCTAAAACTTGGCCTCCCACCATTCCGTTAGCCCCTGATTTTTTAGCCACTACTTTTATAATCTCAAGTATTTCTCCTTCGGTTAAAGTTTTAAAATTTTTTTTATTTGAAAGAATTTCAAAGGTGTAAGTTAGGATAGCATCACCTGCAAGTAGAGCATGGGCTTCTCCGAATTTAATATGGCATGTGGGAAGTCCTCTCCTTATATCATCATTATCCATGCAAGGGAGATCATCGTGAACCAGAGAATAGTTATGTATAAGCTCTATGGCACTTCCTACGGTTATAGCATCTTCTATATCTCCACCTAAGGAATCCGCTACCGCAACGGTAAAAAGAGGCCTAATCCTCTTACCCTTCTGGAGGGGATAATATTTTATAGCCTCGATTAAACTTTTAGGACCTTTCAATTCTCCAAGGAATCCTTGCAATTTTTCCTCTATATGTTCTTTCCAAAAGTGTATTTTTTTCATACAATTAATAATATAAACAAAATTAAATATACAAAAATTATAAACTTTTCCTGCGGTTTAATCCTTGAAGTATAAAAATAGCAAAAAATGGGTTTGATTTACCATTTATTTTTATTTATCTTCTTTATTTAGTATTTGCCATTTTCAGGGGGGGGATAGGAATGAAATACAGGAAAACTTTTTTAAGCATTTTAAGCCTATCTCTAATTGTATCTTGCGGTGGATACGATTCAGTAGGACTAT
>DQTK01000069.1 GCA_015662815.1 Aquifex aeolicus
GATTGGGGAGCTATACTGAACCAATTGATAGCGGTAAAAAGTATTCCTATCCAGAAATTAGAAGAGCAAAAACAAATAATAAACCAAAAACTACAACTTCTTGGTGAGTTTTCACAAAAAATAGAGAATTTAAAAAACTTAATAGAAAACTTTAATCTCAGTGATGCCCTTAATCTAAAATCTGCGAAAGTTTCCAATACAGATGTGATTTCCGTATCTGTCACTTCTGAAGCACCGAGTATCAATTTCGGTGTAAATGTTATAGGCACCGCTAGTACCGAAATATTCGTTTACAATGAGGGATTTGACTCCCTGACCGAAACTATAGGCTCTGATGGAACCTTTACTTTGAGGTATTATATTGACCCGACCAACTATGTAGACTTCACCATAGATTACAGTTCCGGGGATACGTTGCAGGATATTGTTGATAAGATAAACAACGCTCAAGATTATGTAAGGGCATCTATTTACTTTGATGGGAGTAAGTATAAGTTAATGTTGGCGGAAACCTCTGCGGAAAATTCAACGGTAGAGACCGCGAATGATTTATCAATAAAAGTTATTCATCTTATCGGTACATTACCTTTTCAGTTTGGAAGTAATGTTTTAGTTCAGCAGGCTCAAAATGCCAGACTCCAGATAGGAAACGGGAATGTAATAGAAAGCGCGGGAAACACCTTTGAAAATGTAATTCAGGGAGTTAACATAACGGTAAAACAAACAGGGAGTTCCAATGTGAACATTACTGAAGATTACGGTAATATAAGGAGTTTTCTGAACGACTTTGTAAAGGCTTATAACGATTTGGTTATAAGTGTTAAAAATTTAACCCTTGGAGAAAATGCTCCCTTTAAGGGAGAAAACACCTTTATGAATTTAAGGTATCAACTTGCAAATGCCTTGAACCCTCTAATAGAACTGGGATTGATTGAATATAAAGAGGATGGGACAATTGCTTTGAGCGGAAATCTCGAGCAAGTTATTCAAGATAATACGGATGAGTTCCAACTCAAAATGAACGAGTTTCTTAACACTTCCAAGAACTTTATAAACGTCAATTACGACTCCTTTAAAGATTTCAAAGATTTCTTACAAAATCAGATAGATAGGATAGACGAGAGGGTAAGTGTATTGACAGAGAGACTTGAGAGAGAAGAGTTTCTCTTGAAGAAACAATTTTCTCAACTTGAGAGTTTTATAAATTACGCTAACGATATAAGGGCAAGACTTCAGCAGTTTATCGTTTCACTATCGGAAATGACAGGAGGTAAAAAGTAATGAAAAATATAGCAGATGTCTACCTTCAGAATATGATTGAGACGGCTTCACCACTTGCACAGATAATTATGCTGTACGATAAGGCTATCGAATGTATGGAAAGGGCTATAGAACTTTACGATTCCAAGGAAGATTTGGGAAAGAGAAAGGAACTTGTGGAAAATATAGATAAGGTATACGATATAGTAAGTGCTTTAAAGTCTTTCCTCGACTTAGAAAAGGGTCAAGAAATAGCTAAAAATTTAAACCAGATTTACACTATTATTCTTTCTACTTTGGTAAGAGTAGATAAAACGAAAGATGAGCTTATAAAGATAGCCGAGATTCTCAGAGATTTAAGGGATGCGTGGCAAGATGTGAAAAAAGAAGTAGAAAAGTAACTATAACTTTACCCAGTTATAAGCGTAGTAGAAATTTTCGTTAAGGGCTCCTGATGTTCTTATGCCTTGCTCTAAAACATCACCCTTTAGTTCTTCTTTTATTTTGTTTAGAAAATTTTTAAGAATTTGATCATTCATTTTTGCTGAGTAGACAGTTGTTGCTATTTTTCTTTCATCTATAAGGACGGTAGAACCGATTAAGTAATTACCACAAAAAAATAGATATTTGTTATTTTCCCTCTTGGTTTCTAGGTTGGTGCAATAGTTTTTCAAATACTCCTCTGTGAGTTTTGCAACACTACTCAGCTTTTCCACCTTCGCAACCCTCTAAGACTTTTACTCTTCCTTCCTCTGTTCTGTACTCCCTCTCTAACTCTAATTTAGCCCTCAATATATATCCTAATGCCGTATTTCCGGAAGGTGATAGGGAAGTTATTAGTCCTATCGCTTTACCGTCTTCCAGTATCTTATTCCCTTACTTAACATCTTCTAATACTTTAAACTTAACGAGAGTTCTGGGAGTTCTGCCTCTAAAGTAAACTCTTGCCATTGTCTCCTGACCTACGTAGCAACCTTTATTTAGGCTTATTGCGTAGGAAAGCGCTCCGGCTTCTAAAGGTGAAAAACCTCCTCTTAATTCTTTGTGAATTTTGGGAACATAGTTTCTTATCCTCTCCTCTTCAAATTCATCTTTGAAAACTTTAGCTTCCTCGGGTAGTTCTTTGATAAATTCCTCTACATTGCCGAACAAATCAAAACCTGTTTTTTTAGTCTTACCGGGTTCTTGGCTATGAATACTTCTTCTTTAATCTCTTTTACTTCGTAATCTTTTAACTCGATTCTGCGTCTTCTTCGGTGTTGAGTATATAGTAATCTTTGATTTTATAGACAAAGAAATCTGCAATCGGGTTTCCGTTTTGTTTTAACCATAAGTTGTAATTGAATGTATAAATTTTATATCGTTGGTAAAGAGTCCGTGTAGAAAATGGGTATGTTCTTCGAAAGCTGTCAAGCCTTTCATCAAAATTTTTGCAGGCTTTCCATAAACTTTTATTTTGTTACTTTTGAGCTTAATCCACTTCATAACCAATTACATAATATTACCTTCCCTATGGTGGAGTTCTATGCCCTTGAGCAGTAACTTGGTAAAGCTTGAGTATATATCTTTATTCATAATTTCATAAAATCCAGAAGAATTTTCTTGTGGTCAAATACAAGTTCATCCAGAGGTATGTCTTCAAGTTTAAAGACCTTTACTTTTTTAGCATCGCTTCCTGCTTTAGGTTCTCCCTGAGCATCACCTATCCATACTACGGAAACTACATGGGCCCTCGGGTCCCTGTTTGGCTCTGAATAAATTCCCAAAAGTTTTGAAAGTTTAACATCAAGACCCGTTTCTTCTTTCATTTCCCTTACAGCAGCTTCTTCCACCGTTTCTCCTATTTCTACAAAACCTCCCGGGAGTGCGAGCCCTACAGGAGGATACTTTCTCTCTATTAGTACTATACCTCTAAACTTGTCTTTTTCCCATAGTCTTATTATGACATCGGTAGCCAGAAAGGGTGTCTTTATTCGGAAATCCATAGAAATGTATATTATAAAACTTTTTTATAGTAAATTAAACTCTATGGTTTTCTTTTGGAGAAAGTCGGATGTAGAAAAAAAAGCTGAAAAAGGGGATAAGAATGCTATCCTCGAACTTATAAAACAAGGGAAGAAGGAAAAAGCAGAAAGGATATTGAAAAAGTATGCTTCGGAGCGGGAAGACCTTGCAGAAGTTTTATTTGAACTTTACGTTCAAGAGGGAAGGCTTGTTCAAGCTTACCCCTATCTAAGGAGATTCGACGGTAAAATAGGAACTGCAAAGGAAAGAGCTAAAGTCTATCAAGCTGTAGGAGACTACGAAAAGGCAGTAGGGGAGTATCTGAAGGTAGGAGACTTTGAAAGCATTTTCAACATAGCGAAGATATATAGACAGCTGGGCAAGAATAAAGAAGCCCTGAACTATGCGGAAAGAGCTTTGAATATAGTTCCTTACGATAGAAAGGAAGAGCTTGAGAACTTTATTAAAGAGTTGAAGTCAGAGCTGGGTCTTGTAGAGGAAAAGAAGGAAAGCATACTGGAAAAATTAAAAAGAGGTCTAAAGAAAACAAAAGAAGTGGTTGAGTTTGGAGTTCTTTTCAGAGGAAGAAAGGTTAATGAAGAGTTCTTTGAAGAACTCGAAGAGATGTTGGTAAAGGTGGATATAGGCGTAAAGACAGCTGTAGATATAACGGAAAGACTAAGAAAGGAAGCTATCAGGAAGAACATAAGGGAAGGTGAACAAATAAAAGAACTCCTGAAGAAGGAACTAAAGGAGCTTTTGAAAAACTGCAGGGGTGATTTGAATATTCCCGAAAAAAATGGAGCTGTGTTACTTTTTGTAGGAGTCAACGGTTCAGGAAAAACCACAACGATAGGTAAGCTTGCCTATCAACTAAAACGTGATGGGAAGAAAGTTCTTTTGGTAGCCGCGGACACATTTAGAGCCGCTGCAATTGAGCAACTGGAAGTGTGGGCAAAAAGGGCAGAAGTGGATTTAGTTAAAAAGCAGGAAGGTACAGACCCGGGAGCTGTAGTTTACGAGGGGATGAAAAAGGCACAGGAAGAAGGATACGATGTTGTCCTTATAGACACAGCAGGTAGATTACACACAAAGGAGCCTCTTATAAACGAACTGAGGAAGATAAAGAAGGTTATACAAAAGTTTGATTCGGAAGAGCCTGCGGAGGCACTTTTAGTTATTGATGCTACAACGGGGCAAAATGCCATACAACAAGCTAAAGTATTTAAAGAAGCGATAGACATAACGGGTATAGTTATTACTAAACTGGACGGAAGTGCTAAAGGAGGTGCAATAGTAGCAATATGTAAAGAATTGAAAATTCCTATAAAGCTTATAGGTGTAGGGGAAAAGATAGATGACCTTCAAGCTTTTGATGTAAATGCTTATGTAGATGCATTGTTGGATTAGTAAATAAGGACTTTGAGATTCCAAGGTTCTGTATCCTCTCAAGTCTTTCACTCTCAAGATTTATCCTCAGAGCATACATCCCTTAGAACCTCGTAAATGTCTATGTTCTTATCCCAAAGCTCGAGATACCACCACCAGTGAGAAAGGGGTGCGTTTTTGTTTTCAAACTCAAACTCTTCAAGCACGTCTTTGTTTTCCCATAAAAGCTCAAGAGCTTCTTTCTTTTCTTTACAGGAAATTGAAGGGTTGTAGATGTCTTCGTCAAGAGCAATCAGGAGATTAAGAACTTCCCCTCTGCTAAACTCTTCACCGTGGTCTTTCCATTACTCTAATTTCCCCAAACCTTCTATAAATTTATTCCAAGCTTTTACGGGATGCGCTGTATAAAGTTTTCCTTCTATTATCCACACAGTAAACCAAGCTCTTCCGAAACCTTTACCATCCTCTTAAAGGATTTACATAGCTTTGTAGTTCTCTCATCAAGAAGAGCGTTGTAAACTAGTAAGGATTTCTCCCAGATATACCTATCTTCTCTAAGGTTTCATCCAAGAACTGCATCACGTCCGATATCCTTTCTCCTTTTTCAAGAGTTCTTACGTATCTTTCCTTTATCTTGTTTATCACCTCCAGAGAAAGCAACCTGAGCCTGTTTAATAATTAGGGAAGTTAGGATTTGAGCAGAGAGTTTAGCCAAAATATATAAGCTTTACCAAACCAATAAGAACTTCGGTTTTTTGTTTCTCTTTAGCTTCATTCTTATTGCTTTACCCTATTTACTTTCAACTTGTCTACTTTTTCGAATAGGCTCTACCTTCCTTTACAAGTTCTCTCAAATCTTTATTTGTAGCGGTTATAATCCTCGCATTTACCCTTGATGTCGTGTTATATCCGTCCCGAAAATTTCCTCTAAACCTTTCCCTTCAGGATTTTCATCAATACATAGGAGTTTTGATGCAATTTTATTGGAATTTTTTTTATCTTCACTCAGAACAAGTATGGCTTCAAATATAGAATTTTAGAATCACTTCCGTAAACTCTTTTTGTCTTTTTACTTCCTCCATATAAAATATCACACGACTTACATCCCTGAAAACTTCAACGACACCTAATACTCAGACAAAAATGTTTACTGTCTTTCAAGGATCTCACATCGTAAACCTGAATTCCCTTTTCTTCTTCCTCAACAAGCTCCATAGGACAGTTTTCGCAGATTGAAAATAGTCCAAAACAACTTTCACCTTCCTTAATTCCAAGAGTTTCTTTTGCACTCATGTTTGCGTATAAAACCTTTTTGTCTTTGCTTATTATTAGAACACAATCAAAGAAATCCTCAAGTATTCTGAAATCCATAATTTAAAAAATTTATAGAAAAATTTGCGGGCTAATGAGCCTGTTAAAAAATCCAAAGAGATAGGAAGAAAAGGTGTAAAAAGGAAGCAAGTTGAATACCCTCTGCCCACAGTTGTGGAAGTTTTACTAATGCTTTAGGTAATACCTCTTAAAGGAGTTTATCTATATACCTTTCCAGACTTTCATTTAACTGGTGACCATCGTCTACCTTAAGAAACCTTTTTACCTTTACGTTCTTTGTAAAAAGTTCAGAAAGCTCTATAGGTACTATCTCGTCTCTTTTACCGTGCATTATTACAATTTCTACAGGTGGTTCTTTTGGAAAGTATACTTTCCCTTCTCTTATTATCTCGTAATCTTTTGCGAGAATATCAGTAGCCCAATCCTTTACAAAGGTTACTTCTCTTCCTTCTTCAATTATGGTAAGTTCCTCTTTTCCTTCAAGCCAATCTTTAAGTTTTTCTTTACCGAATTCTTTAATCATCAAATCAAGGGTATTATAGGAAGGTGCCAAAAGAATTATTTTTTTCACGTTTAGTAAGGGTTTCCTACGGATGTAGTTTAAGGTTATATATGCTCCATGGGAACTTCCACATAGAACGATTTCTTTATATTTTGAGGAAAAGCCTTTTATCAGAATTTCCAAGATGTCAAGAGTATTGGTAGTTGTGTGCTTTTCGTAATCCATATCCATAGCAAAGAAAGAGAAAAGGGAGTTTCCCCTAAAGTACTTTCTCAGAAATGCTATTTTCCCTCCTAGGACATTGGTAGCCAAGCCGTGCAGATGAATCCATAATTTTTCGGGATTATTAACATCGTAGAAGTACATTTTTATTACCTCAGGTAATTTTTAAACTTCTGGTAATTTACCATTTTGTTAAAAAGCTCTTGTTGTTTTTTCCCTACTTCGGAAATCAAGAAATCCAGAATCCTTAGAGCTTCCTCCGCTTCTTCTTTAGTTAATCCTTGGGGCTGAGTTTTTGCAAGTTCCTCGATCTTTTTAACGAGATTATCAAAATCTCCTTGATTTAAAAGTTTCTGACACTCCAAGAGAAGTTCTTTGTACTTATTCATCTAAGATTTATTGTAGTATGAAAGAAACCAGAATTATCAAGTATATTAAAAGCTTAATAAGAAATCACAAGTATATGACTACTGAGGACATAATGCTCCTTTTGGAGAAATATTACAATCTGCCCATACAAATACCGTCGGTATACTACAAATACAAGAAGGTAATAAGAGAATGCAGGAAAGAAGTTTACAAAGAAAGGAGAAGGGCTAAGTATAAAAAACGTGAAGATGAAGATTAAACTTTTCCCTTAATCTTTTGACAAGATTCAACGTAAAGTCAACAGCTTTTTGCTTTTCATCAAAAAATCCTATTCTGAACCTATCCAGACTAATATCAAAAGGCTTTTCGAGGTTTCCGGGATTTTTGAATTTAGTTCTGTCATACTCGTATATATCAGCCCAAAGATTTAAAGGACTGATAAAAACCACATAGCCCTTCCCTTCCACCTTTTCACTTATATTCTCTTTAATTGTCTTAAAAACCTTTACATCTTCTTCGTTATATCTTTCAACTCCACACGGTAGATTAGGAACCTGAAGTATCTTTCCCCACGCTTTCACGTTTAAGATTATAGAGGAAAATGATGTTAATTAAGGAATTAAGGCTAAAGAGTGAAGAAGACATGTTTAAATTGGCTGAGGAAATTGCCAACGAGCTAACAGGAAAAGAAGTAATTTGTTTAAAAGGTAATCTAGGTGCAGGAAAAACAACTTTTGTAAAAGGGTTAGCAAAAGCTATGGGAATCAAAAGAGGGTATCAGGTCAGGAGCCCGACTTTTACACTGGTTAACGAGTATCCTACAAAAAAGGGGAAACTTATACACATAGACCTTTACAGGGTAAAGGACTTTGACTACACGGAATTTATTGGAGAAGGTATTATCGCCGTTGAATGGGAAGAAAAGAACGATAACTGTGATTACGTGATTGAAATGGAAATTATCGGAGAAAACGAAAGACTAGTAAAAGTTTTCAAAAAGTGATTACTTATAAAGGCGTTTGCATTGTTCTACACTCTCCACTTGCTTTATTTTTTCACATATTTCCTTTAGATGTTTCTTATCTTTAACATCAATAGTAAAATCCATGATTGCGTATGTATCTCTTGTCCTCGTCTGGGAAAGGTATATGTTTGAATTGGTTCTGGATATTACTTGGGCTATGTCCGATAAAAGCCCTATTCTATCTTTTGCTATTATTCTTATATCTGTTTTAAACTTTCCTTTTCCTTGCCACTTTATTCTTTTTACTTTTTCAGGGTTGGTCTTAAGGACATTTTTCAAATTAGGACAGTGAGCTTCATGAAGCACCAACCCCTTCACTCTGGTAATAACTCCGAAAACCTCATCGCCGGGCACGGGTTTGCAACAATCCGCTATCTCGTACTTAATATTTGAAAGGTCATCCAAGTATACTGAAACTTCGTTCCTCTCCTCGGGAATTTCTACATCTTTTTCTTTGGGAAGTAAAAGCTTTAAAAGATTAGTCGCCGAAATTTTTCTCTTTCCTAAAACCAAAAGGAGTTCTTCTTCTTTGTCGAACTTTATCTTTTCCCTAATTTTTTCAAGAAGTTCTTCGTACGAGAGGTTTAGTTTGCTCCTGATTCTTTCTAAAATTCTTTTGCCTTCATTTAAATATCTTTCTTTTTCCTGTTGTTTTAGAAACTGTTTTATCTTACTCTTTGCTTTTGATGTTTTAACGAAACTCAACCACTCATAACTGGGTGTTTTATTAGGATGGGTAATTATTTCCACCATATCCCCGTTTTGAAGTTTGTAATTCAGCGGAACAATCCTTCTATTTACCTTAGCACCCATGCAGTGGTTTCCTATATCTGTATGGATTTTGTAAGCAAAATCTACCGGAGTTGAACCTTTGGGAAGAACTACAAGGTCTCCTTTAGGGGTAAATACAAAAATTTCTTCAAAGAATAGGTTATTCTTTAGATTTTCAAGAAGTTCTGATGAATTTAGACTTCCCTGAATACTTTCAACCAATTCCCTTAGCCACGTGTATATCTGGCTATCGTCGGGTTTTATACCCTCTTTGTAAGCCCAGTGGGAAGCTATACCTTTTTCAGCCCTCTCATGCATTTCCCGAGTCCTTATTTGAAATTCAACCAGTTTCCCTTTGGTAGCTATTACCGTAGTGTGAAGCGACTGGTAAAGATTTGGTTTAGGAAGGGATATGTAATCCTTAAATTTTCCGGGTATAGGTTTAAACAAACTGTGAATTATTCCTAAAACGGTATAACATTTTGGAACCGTATCTACTATTATTCGAACGCCTAAGATATCATGTACGTCTTCAAGCCTTATTCCCTTCCTCCTTGTTTTTTCCCATATACTGTAATAGTGCTTTGAACGATACTGGATTTCCGCAGAAATGCCGTAATTTTCAAGGGCTTCTTTTACTTTCGGTATTACGTATTTCTTTAAGTAATTCTCCAGTTCCCTTTTAGATTGTTGAACGAAGCCTTTAATCTTCTCATATTCCCCCGGATAAAGGTATTTAAAGGCTAAATCTTCCAATTCATTCTTTATTTTCCATACACCTAATCTATGTGCTAAAGGAGCAAAAATTTCTAAAGTTTCTAAGGCTATTCTTTTTCTCTTTTCCTCTCTAAAAACCCAGAGAGTTTTCATATTATCGAGCCGGTCCGCAAGCTTCAAGATTATAACTCTCGGGTCTTTTGCCGTAGCGAGTATTAATTTTCTATAATTTTCCGCTTGTTCAGATTTATACTTTATTTTTCCTATTTTGGTTACACCCTCAACGAGATTTGCTACATTTTCTCCGAATACCTCTTTCAATTCATCGTAAGAGGTTTGTGTGTCTTCAAGAACATCGTGAAGGAGTCCCGCTACTACAGTTTCTATATCCATTCCCAGCTCTGAAAGAATTAAAGACACATTGAGAGGGTGTATTATATAAGGTTCTCCCGTTTTTCTCTTTTGATCTCCGTGCCTTTCCTTTGCAAATTCATAGGCTCTTGATATCAGTTCTCTGTGTTCTTCTTTATTCAGGGAAAGCAGTTTTTCCAGTGTTTCAGTAAGAACTTCTTCCTCCACCTTTGGCATTTAAGTTTTAATATAGTTTTTTAAGGGAGATTAAACATGATTTTGGGGAATTTTCTAGGGTCTTTTTCAAGCAATATCGGAATTGACCTAGGGACCGCAAATACTGCGGTTTTTGTGGAGGGTAAAGGTATAGTCCTTTACGAACCCTCAATTGTAGCGATTGATACAAAAACCAACAAGATTCTTGCTGTGGGAAGAGAAGCAAAGGAAATGGTAGGGAAAACACCGGAAAATATTCACGCCATTCGCCCCCTAAGAGACGGTGTAATTACGGATTTTGAAGTTACTCAAGCGATGTTAACTTACTTTATCAAAAAAGTTCTAGGTAGAATCCTTTTTAGACCTAAACCTATAACCGTTATCGGTGTACCTACCGGGATAACCCCTGTTGAGAAAAAAGCTGTAATAGATGCTGCAAGGAGCGCAGGTGCACGAGAGGTATACCTGATAGCTGAACCTATGGCCGCTGCAATAGGTGCTGGACTTCCCATAGAAGAGCCTATAGGAAACATGATTGTGGATATCGGAGGAGGAACAACCGACATAGCTGTTATATCCCTTGCAGGAATAGTAGTGTCCAACTCCCTCAGAATTGCCGGAGATGAAATGAATGAAGCGATAATACAATACATCAAGAGGAAGCTTCATCTGCTTATCGGTGAACAAACTGCAGAAAGGGTAAAGATAGAACTGGGTAGTGCAATAGAGGAAGATGAAGAAAGAGAAATGGAAATAAGAGGAAGAGATATGACAGGTCTTCCCAGAACAACCGTAATCACCAATCATATGATAGCGGAAGCCCTTGAGGATACAGTAAATTCCATAGTAAATGCGGTGAGAACAACGCTGGAAAGAACACCTCCTGAACTCGCTTCCGATATAGCGGAGAGAGGTATTGTTCTTGCAGGAGGAGGTTCACTTTTAAGAAATCTGGATAAGAAAATTGAACAGGAAACAGGAATTAAAGCTGTTTATGCAGATGAACCACTCACAGCGGTTGCACGCGGGTTAGGTATGGTTCTTGAAAACATAAATCTCATTAGAAGAATCTCTATGGGATGAGTTTAAAAAGACTCAACCTCTACTTTTTATTTTTTTTCTCGTTGGGACTTTTAATTTTACTTCTCCAAATTTTTCAAAATCCCTTAAACGGCTACTTAAGGCAGACAGCGTACATTATCTTCTCTCCGTTTTTAAAGACGGAAAGGGAAATTGAAGAAGAAATAGAAAAATTAATATTTTTCATAAGGGATTTGAAGGCGAATATGAGGTTAATATCGAACTACAAAAAGGTATCCCAGCAACTTGAAGTTTACAAAGAGAAAACGGAGTTCTATCAGGATATTTTGAGGAGATTGGAAAAGGATTTAGACTTTTACTTTCCTCTTAAAGCTGAATACGTAATTTCAAAGATAATATTTTACGACCCCTCCGGAGAAGATAGATTTTTCATAATAAGAGATGGGAAAAATAAAGAAATAAAGAAGGGAGATTTAGTAGTATCAAAGGGTTACATACTTGGCGTAGTGGATGAGGTTTATATTTCTACCAGCAAGGTGATAACTCTTTTCAACGAGAAATGTTCACTGCTCTCCTCTATAAAAGAAAGCGATAAGGCCTATATATACCAGGGTAGCTACCCGTCAGGTAATCTGTTATACGTAGATTTAAATGACAATGTTAAAGAAGGAGATATTGTTGTCTACAAAGATCTAACCTTGAAAATCCCTCCATTTCCTATAGGACAAGTAATTTACGTAGGTTTCAGCCCTAATCCCTTTTTTAAACAGGTGAAAGTAAAACCATTCATATCACCCAGAGATGCCGAATTTGTCGTAGTTTTTAAAGAATGAAAAAAGGGAAAATCGTGATTTTATTCAGCGGAGGAGTGGAGAGTACAGCTCTTTTAATTCACTACGCCTCTAAAAGCAATATAGTCTATCCGTTCTATGTGAAGTTCGGTTACTTATGGGAAAATGAAGAACTCAAGAGAGCTAAAAATGTACTTTTTTACCTTAAAAAGTCCCTAAAAAATCTCCGCAATCTGGCAACCGTAAAGATAAAATCCCCTCCTAAGAGACTTAAAAGGTTTCCTTCTACGGAAAAGGAACTCGAAATTCCTACGAGGAATTTATTGCTTTGTTCTCAGGCGGCAATTTACGGTTATAGAAAAGGAATATTCCGTTGTGCTACTGGAAGCTTGGGTATGTATCTCTTCCCGGATAACAAAAGGAAGCATTTCGATAAACTTGAAGAGTTAATCTCTCAGGGATTGAATAAAACTTTTACAATAGAAACTCCATTTTTTGGTATGAATAAAAAAGAAATTATTCGTTTATACGGAAATCTTATGCCTCTCCATCTTACTTTTTCCTGCATAAAACCTATAAGAGGAAAACCTTGCGGAAAATGTATAAAGTGTAGAGAAAGGGAAGAAGCTCTTAGTCTGTTTTAGTTTTCATATATTCTTGAATTTTTTGTTCTATTAAGTCCTTATAGTAGAGCTTTTCCTTTTTAAGCTTTTCTATTTCCAGCTCAAGGTCGTGGGTCATAGGATGATGTTTTTCAAGCTTTTTTATTTTCTTGTCAAGCTCTTCATGTTTATCTTTAAATTCTTTGAATTGTGAATCCTTTTGGTACAACTCTTGAATAATTTGTTCTCTATCCATATAAGCACCTCCCTTTACTATTAAATTAATTCCTTTCCTCCAGAATTCATAATTGCCGATAAAAATACCCCTATGGGCTACCTTACCACAGACTTCTTTTTTTCTCCTCTGTTTCACCTATCTTTTTACATATTTTTTAAACTCCCTCACTCCACACGGTAGATTAGGAACTCGTTAGATACCTAGGAGGGAACCGAACTTTTTTCTCATATACTCTTCTCTACTTAATTTGATAATCTTCTTTATTTTTTGTGTCTTTTTGCGACTATTCTTACGCCTACGATTTACCCTTACTTTCTTTTTCCCCATCTATTTTATTATACCAAACCCTGATAAAAAGTTTAGAGTGCGTCAACCAGAGAATCCACTACTATTCGCAAATCCAACTCTCTTTCAACTCCACACGGTAGATTAGGAAC
>DQTK01000019.1 GCA_015662815.1 Aquifex aeolicus
GAAAAAGGACTCAATATAGAGGCAAAAGAGTTTATTTCCCCTGTCGCAGTACTTCCTCAGTATTTAAGGGAAAGAGGGATAAAGTCCGTTTTCGTCATAGGAACTGATATGCTCAAAGATTTTCTAAAAGGACAAGGATTTGATGTAAAAGATAATCATGAAGTAGATGCTGTAATTATAGGTCAGGATAAAAGTGTTAATTTTGAGAAAATAAAGAAAGCAACTTCGGCTGTGTTCTTAAATAAAGCTAAGATAATACCTGTAAACAGGAGTAAAATTGTCAAGGACAGCGATGGGCTTTACTTCCCCGGTGCAGGTTCATACGCGGAAATGCTTAAACACGCTACCAATTATAAAGAAGAAATACCTAACTTGGGAAAACCCTCCAAGGAATTTATAGAACTTGCCCTGACAGGACTTCCCGGCGAGAAAGTATTTTTAATAAGTGACGATATATACACAGACCTTATGGGAGCGAAAGAACTGGGAATAGGAACTATCTTTATGACCACCGGAAAATATCCCGCCGAAGAATTAAAAAAGGCAAACTTTAAACCTGATTATGTATTCAACAGCTTAAAAGAACTGAAAGCCGAGATTAAACAGTGGCTTTCCTCTTCCTGATACTGATTTTCTTTTTTTATTTCGGTTTTTCAAAGACTCTGGAAGTCTATTCCCAGGAACTTGAGATTGTAGGTTCTAAAATAATCGCAAAGGGGAACGTAGAGCTTTATTACAAAGACTATTACGTAAAAGCTAAGAAGGTAGAACTTCTAAAGGATAGAGAGGTAATCTACGCCTACGAGGATGTTTACATAAGAAATGTCAAAACCGACTTCCAAATAAGAGGTAGCTTCGCTTATGTGAATATTAAAAAGAACAAAGCTTATTTCCTTAACGCAAGAGGGAAGTTCAAAGAATTTAACTTTGAAGCAAAGAGAGTTCAGCAGGTGGACAAAGAAAAGTTTAAGGTGTACGATGCACTAATAACTACTTGCCCTCTCGAAGATAAAGAGCTTGCACTTTGCATATTCAGGGCAAATATAACAAAAGAAAGAGCATTAATCTTTCATAATAGGTTAAAGTTCTTTAAAGTCCCGATATTCTACCTTCCCGTTTACTTGGTGCCGCTTGGAGGGAGAAAAACAGGTTTTCTTACTCCTACAATAGGAAGCACAACTTACAGTTCATTTGTATACATTCAACCCTTTTTCTGGGCGGTGAGTAGGGATAAAGATATAACCTTTTCTTTTGAATACAGAAAAGATCAGATGAAAGGAATAGGAATAGAATACAGACAAGCCCTATCCAAAAGAAGAACCTTTATAACTCAGTTTTCCCTATACAGAGAAGACAAGTATAAGGGTGATTGGTGGGAGGGCAGGGAAATTTACAGAAGAAATCGTTATAGGTTCTTTCTGAATTACAGATTTAACAACTGGAAGATAAACGTTGAAGAACTTTCCGACCCTTATCTCTACGAGGATATTTCTTTCAAAAAGAGTGAAATAACAAAACCTTATACTAAAAGCTTTCTAACTTATGAGAAAGATACAAAAAATTATTTTTTCTATTTCAAGATAACCCACTATAGAGACCTTACCTCTGATAAAAACAATGCAATCCAGCTTCTTCCCGAGATGAGTTTTTATTTAAAACCTTTTAATGTGAAAGGCTTTCATCTCTCACTCGATAGTTCCTTCACTAACTTTCATAAAAGCGGTTCCCGGAGTTATTCAAGGTTCATACTTAACCCAACCTTAAGTAAGTATTACGAAATTTTTAAATTAAGGAATTATACCGCTTTTACTCTGTTAAACCATTATTACCCTGACGCTAAAGGGGATAAATTTGTAAACACCTTTAGATTCGTTCACTCTATACCTCAATACTTTGTGGTTAAGTACAGTGGATATAAACTCAATAATTTTTTAGAGTTTAGATACAGCTTTTCGCCTAAAAATTATCAGTTAGAGGTCTACGACTTTCAAGATGAAATAGTAAAAGAGAACAATATAAGCGTTAAATGGGTGGGAAACTTATTTAAAGGTAGAAATCTATTGGATTTTTACATAAATACAGGCTACAATCTTCTCGGCTCTTACAGATTTCCTACGGATAGTGAGATAATTAATAAGAAGCTCTTACCGGTTTATTACAACGTGTTTATATACCCCTTGAAAAACCTAAAATTATGGCATGACGGCATATACGACTTTAATCTCGGGGTGTGGGCAAGAAACATTACAGGCATAACAGCTTCCTACCGGAGCATTGATTTTGATATCTCCAACTCTACTTTTAGAAACAGCAAAAATAAAACTACCTCGGACCAGTTAAAAGTTGGACTGAAGTATAGAGGAGGTGTAATTTTTTCGGGTATATGGGTAAGCTATGATAGATTGGAAAATAAGGAAATCTCTAGGAGCGCTTATATAGGTATAAAGGGAAAGTGTTGGGAGCTATCTCTTGATTACGGAAGAAAGTATTACAAGAACAAAGACAGATATATAACTCAAATATACTTCAGGTTTAATCTTTTCTTTAAGGAGGAAATAGAATTTCCGATAAAGCGTTAAATGGAAACAGCTTGAAGCATGAGGGATTTTAGCTTTCTGGTTTGAGCTTCTATATCTTTAGCCTTAAAAATACCTGAACCCACAACTATCACATCTGCACCTGCTTTTACCACGTCGGTTATATTGCTCTCCTTGATTCCTCCGTCGATTTCTATTAGACAGTATGGATTTATTCTGTCTCTTATATCTTTTAATGCAATTAATCTTTCTATGGAGCGTTCTATGAATTTTTGTCCGCTAAAGCCCGGATTAACCGACATCAAAAGAACATAATCCGCATAGTAAATAGCTTCTTCTATGGCAGATAAAGATGTTCCCGGATTTATTACCACTCCGGCTTTTGCACCGAGTTCCTTTATAAGTTGTAGCGTTCTGTGAATATGGTAGTTATTCTCTATATGTACACTTATCCAGTTGGCACCGGCTTCTATAAACTTGGGTATATACTTATCAGGATTTTCTATCATAAGATGAGCATCTATCGGCAGGGAGACCCTTTTCCTTATATGGGCTAAAAGTTCGTAACCTGCGGTAATATTGGGAACAAAGTGTCCATCCATAACGTCATAGTGGAGTATATCCGCACCGCCTCCGATAGTAGCTTCTATCTGCTGACCTATATTCCACCAATCACCTGCTAAAATTGATGGGGCAAGCATAGGAACCTGCATGATAAGCTACATTATAATGCTAATTGCCTTCGAAGGAATTGATGGTTCCGGAAAAACTACACAGGCTAAAAAGCTTTACCGGTACTTGGTTGCAAAGGGAATACCTGTTTCACTTTACAGAGAACCCGGCGGGACAAAACTAGGAGAAAAGCTCAGGGAGATAATCATTACCGAAGAAATGGATGAGAGAACCGAGCTATTTCTGTTTGAGGCTTCCCGCTCAAGGTTGATAACTGAAAAAGTAATTAAAGACCTTAAAAAAGGAAAAACTGTAATTTTAGACAGGTTTACTTTATCAACCCTTGCTTATCAGGGATACGGTAAGGGAATAGATTTAGAAGTTATCAATGAGTTTAACAGATTTGCAACATGGGGAATTGAGCCTAACCTGATAGTGTTTATAGATGTACCCGTGGAAGTGGCTATAAAAAGGCTTAAAAATAGGACCCGTTTTGAAAGTAAGGAATTCCTTGAAAGGGTTAGGAGAGGGTTTCTTGAAATAGTTAAGGATAAGAGAAACGTGGTTATAATAGACGGAGCGAAAGAAGAAAACACCGTTTTTGAGGAGATTTTGAAAACATTAAGTGGTATATTCAGCATTTAACTTAACATAGTCATAGCCTATATCCGATGAGTAGTAGGTCCATTCGTAATCTCCCTCCCTGAGCTCTACCGTTATGTCTATCTCTCTATCTTCAATCAAATGTTTCTTCGCTTTTTCCAAGTTTTCATCTTTAGGTTTACCGTCGTAGAGCAGATACCCGCCTACGTAAATTTCCATTTTAAGGGGGTCTATAGGAAATTCCGTGCTTCCTGCGGCAGCTGCTATCCTTCCCCAGTTAGGGTCTCTACCGAATACTGCAGTTTTCACTAAAATGGAAGTTGCTATAGCTCTGGCTATAGTTTTAGCCTTAATCTCTGTAATTGCACTCCTTACATTTACCTTTATTATTTTTGTAGCACCTTCACCATCAGCGACTATTTGCTTTGCAAGCATTTCGGATACCTTCATAAGCTCGTATTCGACAATATCCGGATTTGCTTCAACCTCTCCCAAGGAAATGATTCCGAAAGCATCGTTAGTACTTTCACATCCGTCAACGGTGATAGAGTTAAAGGTCCTATCGGTAATCCTTTCGTGTAATCTTTTGAGTGTCATATAGTCTAAGTTTGCATTGGTAAAAACGAATGAGAGCATGGTAGCCATAGAGGGATGTATCATACCTGCTCCTTTTGCAAACCCGAAAGTTTCAACATCACCTGATTTTGTAAAATCGTATTTTGGAAATCTATCCGTAGTGGAAATAACCTCCGATGCTTCCTTCAGGTCTAAAGGTTTCAAAGAATTACAGGCTTCCTCAATGCCCTTTAAAACCCTATCTATGGGCAAATATCTACCTATTACTCCTGTAGAAAAGACTAAAATTTCCTCCTTAGGTATATCCAAAAGTTCCGAAACTTTTTCCGCCATCATATCAGCGTGTTTTATACCCTCTTCCCCGGTTCCACAGTTAGCATTTCCGCTATTAACTACAAAAGCCCTTATTTTTTCTCTACTCCTTGCAACATTTTCCGAGTATATTACCGAACCGGCCTTAAAGTAATTATCGGTAAAAACAAAGGAAGCTATGCAGGGATAGGGCAGAGTGATGACAAGTATGTCCGGTTTTCCCGATTCCTTTAAACCAGCTTTACCTACACCCATTAAAATTTCAGTCATGGCTCTATTTTAGAAAATAACTTTATTTTTATAAAGCCTTCTTCTTAGGTCCTCATACCACGGCTCTTTTCCCGTGGCAAGTTTAAAAGCTAATCTGTAATTCTCTATCGCTTTTTTTATATTTCCAATCGCTTCGTAATTCCTTCCGAGGTAATAGTAAATTCCCGAATAACTTTCAACCCTCTTCTTGGCTTCCTTCAATGCTTTTATACTCTCGTGATAGTTCTCCAATTTAAATAGTGCTATACCCTTCAGGTACCATCCCCACAGAAGGTATGGGTCAAGTTCTGTTACCTTCCGGGCATAATTTAAAGCCTTTTTTACGAATCCTTTTTCTAAATAGATAGAGGAAGCGTAAGCCATAGCAATTTGATTATCAGGGTATAGCTTTATGGCCTCTTCAAATTTTTGTAGAGCTTTATCTTCTAAACCTTTTTTGTAAAACTTCTTACCTTCCATGTAAGCCTTGTAGGAGAGTTTAGTTGCCAAAAGTTTTTCCTTTACTTTGTGAAATTCAATGGAGTCTTTTTTCAGGTTATCGGGAAGTTTAACACTCTTTATTAATCTATCTACTTCCTTTATTCGTGTATCGGGAAGAGGGTGGGTTGAAAGCCATTCGGGTGGAGCTTTTCTTTCCAGTTTTTTGAATTTATAAAAAACATCGATAAGACCATGCGGGTCGAAACCGGCATTCAGAGTAAAGTACACACCGAATTTATCCGCTTCCCTTTCTTGGTCCCTGCTGAATTTTAAGGCTAACAACGTCGCTCCTATTGAAGCCAGTTGAATAATAATTCTTTCCGTTAAATCTTCCCCGCCTATCAAAAGTGCCCCGATTTGAAGAAGTAGACTGAGTCCTAAAGTTTTTTCAAGATACCTAGCATGATGTCTGGCATTTACGTGTCCAAGTTCGTGGGCAAGGATACCAGCCAATTCACTTTCTTTGTCAAGGAGTAAGAATAACCCTCTTGTTATTATGATTTTTCCGCCCGGAAGAGCAAAAGCGTTCAACTCTTCAGAATTTACCAGAACGAATTCATAGGGGAGCTTCCTCGGAACTGTTTTCGCAATTTCGATTCCAAGATTTTTTACGTATTCCTGAACATTTTTATCGGGATATACTCCCTCAAACTGTGTAATTGCCTCCGGCAGGAGTTTATTTCCTAAGGTTATTTCCTCTTCGGTAGGAAGTAGAAATGATTCTCTTTTAACGGTTTTGTTGTCTATAACCTGTGTGCAGGAGAAGATTAATAATAAGAAAACAGATATTAAAGCTCTTACTTTCATTATGTATATTCTAAAATCTTGCTTTACTAGAAACTACCCAATGGGTTGTACCGACGGATATATTTTTTCTTTATGGCAATAGTTAACGAGTATAGACCTGTCGAGATATTCTTCGGTGAAGGAGCAATAAACAAAGCCGGAGAAGTCGGAAGACGTTTCGGGTTCAAATCTCTTATTGTGACCGGAAGAAGGAGTACTAAGGAATCGGGAGCACTTGATAAGCTCATTCACTCATTAAATACTCATGGGATTGGATGCATAGTATTTGACGAAATCACTCCTAATCCTACGGACAAGCAGATAAACAAAGGGTCAGACATAGCAATCAGAGAAAAAGTAGATTTCATTGTAGGTATCGGAGGAGGAAGTGCCCTTGATGCGGCAAAAGCCATATCTATAGTTTCTTCTAACGAGGGATACGCTTGGGATTACGTAAGATACCCAGAGGGTAGCAGATTAATACCTTCCCTGAACAGGCCTGTTATTACAATCCCAACAACCGCCGGAACAGGAAGTGAAGTTAATCGTTTCTCAGTTCTTACAAATCCTCTAACCAAGGAGAAAATGGTAATTTCCCATAGTCTTAATTATCCAAAGGTAGCTTTAGTGGACCCCGAACTTACCTACACAATGTCCCCCGAGCTGACAGCTATTACCGGATTTGATGCATTAATTCATGCACTTGAAAGCCTTACCAATAAAAGGGAAAACTTTATAGCCGAAGAATACTCTATAAAAGCGGTAAAGCTTATAGCCGAGTGGTTGCCCATAGCCTACGAGGAACCTGAAAACAAGAAAGCACGAAGGTATATGAGTTATGCTACAATGCTTGCAGGAATAGCTATAGACCATCTAGGTGTAGCTCTAATTCACGCAATGGAGCACCCTGTATCAGGTCATTACCCCAATGTTGCCCACGCTCAAGGTCTTTCAGTTTTATCTCCCTACGTTACAGTGTTTAACTATAAAGGAAATCCCGAAAAATACGCCCTATTTGCAAAATTGATGGGTGAAGAGGAAAAACCCTACAGGGCAGTGGATGCTCTTGTTAAGTTCATTGAACGATTTAAATTACCTAAAACCCTTAAGGAGCTGGGTGTAGAAAAAGAAAAACTGGAAAGACTCACGGAAGACGTTTACATGTGCGCAAGAAACTCCTTCACCGTAAATCCGGTAGAAGTGGGAATGGAAGAGGTTTTTGAGCTTTACACACGGGCATACGAAGGGAATATATAAAATGGAGCTTCTGCTCTCAGGTAGCTGGTTAAATGAATCTGGAATACTCAAAGCCTTGGTAGAGGATATCAAACTCTTCGACTCCATAGAGGAATTACCGAGGCTTGAAGCTACATACTTTGTTATCTTTTCCTACTCTCTATCAAATGAAACCTTGGAGGTCAATATTAAAAAAGGAAATGAACCACAGATTATTCTTTTGAAAATAAAAGATTTTGAGAAGTATAACCCATCATGTTGCAAAAGCGTATTTTTGGACTTAGAGAAACCGATATTAAGCGATAAAGAGTATGAAAAAAGAATTGAGATAATAAAAAACTTTATTGGAAAAGGAGATGTTTATCAGATTAATCTTACAAATAGATTTGACTTTTTCCTTGACGGAAATCCTAAAGAACTTTTTTTAAACTTTTACGGATTTCAACCGGTTCCTTTTGCATTTTACTTAAACTTGGAGGATTTTTATATAATCAGCGGTTCTATGGAATTATTCCTAGAAAAGAAGGGAGAAATTCTAAAAAGTAAACCTATAAAAGGAACTTCACGTATAAAGAGTGAACTTTTGGAAAGTAAAAAGGAAAAGGCTGAGAACTTAATGATTACCGATATGATGAGGAACGATATAGGTAAAGTAGCGGAAATAGGAAGTGTAAAAGTGGAAAAACTTTTCGATATTGAAGAATTTAGAACTTTATACCATATGATTTCCACGGTAGTGGGAAGGACTAAAAGGGATTTTAAAGACATCGTTAAAAGTACCTTCCCTCCCGCGTCGGTGACGGGAGCACCCAAAAAAAGAGCTGTGGAAATTATTGACTTGCTGGAGCCTTTTCCGAGAACTTATTACTGCGGGTCCGGCGGTTTAATATTCTCCAACGGTGACTTTAGACTGTCAGTACTCATAAGAACCGCAATAGGAAAAAGGGAGAAGTTAAGCTACTACGCCGGATGCGGGATAGTTTGGGACTCTATACCCGGGAAGGAAGTAGAAGAGATGCATTTGAAAGGAGAAGCTTTTAAGAGGGCGGGAACCGGGAATTTAATTTTTAAGGGGTAAATTGTATCTTTGAAGAACTTCTCTGAGTTTATTTTCATTTTCCGGAGACATCTCTGTGAGGGGAAGTCTAAACTCTTTCTCACACATTCCGAGCATCCAACATGCAGTTTTCACAGGAATAGGATTTGTTTCTATGAAAAGTGCCTTAAACAAGTCATGTAAATAGTAATGAATTTCTCTTGCCTTCCTAAAATCGCCTTTAAGGGCTACTTTCGTAAGCTCTTTTACCTCCCTCGGCATTATATTATTTGCAACAGAGATTACTCCTCTTGCTCCAAGAGCCATCATAGACAAAGTGAGACTGTCATCTCCAGATAACACAGAAAAATTATTTCCGAGTTTCTTCACTATCTCTGAAATTCTATCCATATTAGAGGTGGATTCCTTAGAAGCTACTATATTTTCACATTCACTTACCAATTTGTACATTGTTTCTACTGAAATCTCAACACAGGTTCTCGAGGGAATGTTGTAAATAATTATCGGAATATCTACCTCTTTAGCTACGGTTTTGAAGTGTTCATATATACCTTTTTGAGTGGGTTTGTTGTAATAGGGCACAACGACGAGGGCTCCATGGGCCCCCACCTGCTTTGCATAGGAAGTTAGATGAACGGCTTCATGGGTAGCATTACCACCTGTACCTGCAATTACTTTTATCCTTCCCGCAGCTTTTTTTACTGCAAATTCTATCACCTGTTCGTGCTCTTCAAAGGTGAGAGTCGGTGATTCCCCTGTGGTACCACATACCAAAATAGCATCAGTTCCGTTTTTAACGTGAAACTCTATAAGATTACCCAGTGCTTCGTAATCCACTTCCCCATTCTTAAAAGGCGTTATTAGAGCTACTATTGAGCCTTCAAACATTTATGTTCCTCCTTTACATAACAAGTATACCGAATTGAAATTCATCAAATATCTTTATCTTGGAAATTCTTAAAATTTATCGTGGGATGGTTGCACTGAGAAATACGTGGGCAGAGCTTTCAAAGAAAATTATCGAAAAGAGGAAGTTTGGGACTATTGATTTAGTTAAAAGATTAAAGGTTATAACCGGGCATGACATCCGTATTAAAAACTATCCTGTTGAATCTCCGAGGGTAGCCTTTAACCCCTCCATTCACATTTTCGGAAACAACATCAGAATATATGCAAGGGTAATTATGGGATATTACACCTATACCAGTGCAGTTGCAGAGTTTGAATTTCCCTTGGAAGAGCTTTA
>DQTK01000152.1 GCA_015662815.1 Aquifex aeolicus
ATAGTTTAAATAATTATATTTGATATCTATGGAATACATTACCAACTATCCCCTTGGCGAACTTAAAGAGAGGTTTAAAGATTTAGGACTGGAACCTTACAGGGCTAAACAGGTATTCAGGTGGATTTACAAAAAGTTTATAACGGACTTTGCCAGAATGACCGACCTTTCAAAAGAATACAGAAAGCTTTTAAGTGAAAATTTCCGATTTCATCCCCTCAAGAAACTGGATAGAGTAGAAGCCCCCGATGCAATAAAGTACCTATTTAAAACTGTTGATAGCCATATAGTTGAAACAGTTCTAATAAAGGAGAGGAACCATTACACCCTTTGTGTATCTTCCCAAATAGGTTGTGCTGTAGGATGTACCTTTTGTGCGACAGCCCTCGACGGTCTTAAAAGAAACCTCACTACGGCGGAGATTATAGACCAGTACATTCAGGTTCAGCAGGATTTAGATGAAGGGAAAATAAGAAATGTAGTTTTCATGGGAATGGGTGAACCCTTAGCTAACTATGAAAATGTTAAAAAAGTAGTCAAGATAATGATTTCATCCGAAGGGTTAGACCTTTCCAAGAGAAGAATTACTATATCTACCAGCGGAATAATATCACAGCTAAATAGAATGGCTCAAGATGAAGTAATGAGAGAAGTAAACCTTGCGGTTTCACTAAACGCCGTTTCACAGAAAGCCAGGGAAGAGCTTATGCCTCTTACAAAAACCAATACTTTAAAAGAGCTGATGGAGGTTCTAAAAAGCTTTCCCCTTCCCAAATACAGGAGGATTACACTTGAGTATGTTTTAATAAAGGGAGTCAACGACTCGGTAAAAGATGCGGAAAAGCTTGCTAAATTAATAGGACAACACAAAAGGAGATTTAAGGTAAACCTTATTCCCTTCAACCCTGACCCGAATTTACCTTACGAGAGACCATCCTTGACCGACATAATGAATTTCCAAAGGGTTCTTTGGAAGCACGGTATCTCAAACTTTGTTAGATTCAGTAAGGGTATAGAGGTTTTCGGGGCATGCGGACAGTTGAGAACAAAAAGGTTAAAACTGGAAATAGAAGGAGCTGTAAAGTGAATTACAATTCTTTCTCATGGAACTTAACGAGCAACAGAAAAGGGTGGTAATTCACTTTGGCAGTCCTCTCTTAGTAATAGCGGGGGCAGGGTCGGGGAAAACCAGAACTCTCATACACAAGGTTGAATATCTTCTTGGGGAAAAGAATATAAAACCTTACGAAATACTATGCATCACCTTTACAAACAAAGCAGCTAGAGAAATAAAGGAGAGAATAAAGAATAGTTTAGGGTTTGAGTTGGAATGGAGCGGTACATTTCACTCCATAGCTCTGAAAATCCTTAAACTGGACGGAGAGGAGATAGGAATAACTAAGGATTTTGCCATAGCCGATGAAAGAGATACAACAGAAATAATAAAGGAAATACTAAAAAAATACGGAATAAAAAAAGACCCTGACGAAGTAAAAGAAAAGATTTCGCGGATAAAGGAGAATTTTAATGAGCCCGAAGCGTGGATAAGTGTGATCTTTGAAGAGTATCAAAATACACTTAGAAAAAATAAGCTTCTGGATTTCTCGGACTTAATGAGGGAACTTTACAACCTCCTTCAGATTCCCAAGGTACGGGAAAAGTACAGACAAAAGTTTAAATACATCCTTGTTGATGAATACCAAGATACCAACACAATTCAGTACGAGATTCTCAAACTTCTTGCGGATAAAAATATATGCGTTATAGGTGACCCTAATCAATGTATATACGAGTGGAGAGATGCCCGTCCCGATAACATCTTAAGGTTTAAAGAAGATTTCAATCCTGAGGTAGTTAAACTTGAGATAAACTATCGTTCAAAGGAAGCGATACTTAAAGTGGCAAATGCCATTCTGGAAAAATCCCCATTGGACTGGAAAAGCCTGATACCCAAGCTAAAGGGAGTAAGAGGAGAAGGAGAAAAGCCCTATGTGAAACGTTTTAAGGATGAAGAAGAAGAAGCGGTATGGATAGCCAATAAAATTAAAGAACTCGCAGGAGATTACCACTTTAAGGATTTCGCGATTTTGGTAAGAGCAGGTTATATCACGGACGTATACGAAAGAACATTTTTTAAAATGGGCATTCCTTACAGAGTTGTAGGAACCGTAAGGTTTTATGAAAGAGTCGAAATAAAGAATCTGGTAGCCCTTCTCAGGCTTGTGAACAATCCATCTGATGAGCTTGCGTTTAAAAGACTTACAGATTTTTTTGTGAAAGGTTTCGGAGAAAAGAGCTTTTCGGTGGTAAAGGAACATTTTAAAGGGAATTGGTTTAGGGCTTCCAAGGACAGTCTTAAAAAGCTTGGCAGGAATACCGCTTTAGCGCTGTACAATTTTCTCAAAGCTGCAGTACCTCTCTACAAGGAACCTGAAAAATACCACGAGAGATTAAAAGACTTTATAGGGAAGATAGACTACTATGAACTTCTAAAGGAAAAATTTAAAAAGGATTGGGAGGAGAGAGTAGAAAACGTGGAGGAGTTTTTGAAGTCTCTCAAAGATTTCCACATGAAGGGGTATACCTTGGAGGATTTACTCTCCGAGATTTCACTCACAGGGTCTGAGGAGGAGGAAGAAAACTCTGTAAGGATTATGACTATGCATTCTGCAAAAGGTTTAGAATTTCCTGTGGTTTTCCTACCGAGATTAGAAGAAGGTATACTTCCACACCACAAATCCATAGAAGACTTAAGGGAACTTGAGGAGGAAAGGAGGCTATTTTACGTTGCAATTACACGCGCAAAGGATTTACTTTTCCTGAGTTATACCAAATCCGAAAGTAGAAAACCCAGCAGGTTCCTTTCCGATATACCCAAGAAGCTCCTTGACCTTTCCGCTTTCAGGAAAAAGAAGGTTAAATATGAAGAAGATTTAACTCCTAACAGAACTATTAAAAAAGGTGACAAAGTTATCCATAGAGTTTTCGGCAAAGGTATAGTTATCAAGGTAAAGGGAGAAAGGGCAAAGGTGAGATTCGAAAATGGGGAAGAAAAGGTAATTCACACTTCCTTTTTGGAAGTTATCGGAACTCCTTCAGTAGCTTCTGGACGTGCTTGAGCATATTTGTCTTTACGTATGTAGCCTTCCTCAACTGTCTTTTTCTTTTAGAAGATTTTTTAG
>DQTK01000081.1 GCA_015662815.1 Aquifex aeolicus
ATAATACTTATCCTGTTTATCTTAGCCTTTGAAGTTTTTGCAAAGGAAGGAGTCGGGGTAATAGCTTCATGCAACGGTGCATTTTTCGGAGTTTTGAGTTATGATAGAGCTTTTGATGCGGTGAGTGGTAAAAAAGGGATTACAAAGGAAACACCACCCGGTGTGCTTTCGATTGAAGACCGGAATACATTACATTTTGTTATGTGTAGAAGCGAAGCAAATTTTGAGGGATGCCTGAGTGAAGTTTTTGCGGAAGGATACGTTATAAAAAAGTAAACTAAACTTTGCCGGCTTCTCCGCACCGGAGGGTGCGAAGCTTTATCAGGGTAGGTTCTCCGTTCGTTTCCTCACAGAAATTATAATACCGGGAGCTCTGCTTCTGAGTCTATGAGGAGTTTGAGAACTTTTCTAACTTTTTCTTTTATTTCCTCGGTGGATTCTCCTACCAAGTTGATATGTCCCACTTTCCTTTTAGACCTCTTTTTTTTACCGTACCAGTAGAGTTTTGCCCCTTCAATACTTAAAATTTCTTTTGCAGGAATTTCATTTATATCTACCCCGAGTAAATTTACCATCCCGGAAGGAAGTTTTAACTCCGTAGAGCCTAACGGTAGCTCGGTAATTGCTCTAACGAGGTTTTCAAATTGAGATACAAATGCACCATCTAAGGTCCAGTGTCCAGTATTGTGAACTCTGGGAGCAAATTCATTTATCAATATCTCCCCGTTTTTCAGCAAAAAAAACTCTACGGTAAATACACCTACAATTTTAAGTCTTTCCATCAACTTCTGGGTAATTTCTTTAGCCTTTTCAAATTCTTTGAAGGGAACGTAGTTGTATATAAGTATACCGCCTTCGTGTTTATTGAAAGGTTGAGGGTAGAAAAATACGTTCCCGTCTTTATCCCTTACACCTATACAGGAAAATTCCGCGGAAAAATCTATAAACTCTTCAACTATAAAGCTTTCATCCTTCTCGTGGTTTCTAAAAATTTCTTCCACTTCTTTTAGGTCTTTTATCCTGTATTGTCCTTTACCGTCATAACCCGCTTTTTCCGCTTTTACTACAGCCGGTAAACCTATCTTGTCCAGAGCTTGAAGTATTTCATCCCTTTTTACTATAAAGAATTCAGGAGTAGGAAAACCTTCCTTCTTCAGAAAGCTCTTTTCCCTTATTCTGCTTTTTTTCAAAAGTAAAGCTTCAGGATTAGGAGCCAGCTTATCTTCTACTTTTTCTAAAATCTCATCTCTTATATGCTCAAATTCGTATGTAATTACATCACAAACTCTATAGAATTCCTTAACTTCATAAGAGCGAAAACATCCATCGGCAATTCTGCAGGCAGGAGCATCTTCCTTATCCTCTAAAACAAAAAACTCAAATCCGAGCTTTCTTCCTTCGAGAATAGTCATCCATCCGAGCTGACCACCCCCGAGTATCCCTACTTTTATCATTTGCTAAAATTTTAAATCATTCCAAGGCTTAAACCTAATTTTCTGTATCCGATTACTTCTTCCTGGCTTTCAACCTTTGTAATTGTCTCATAAATTCTTTTAGAGCCCTTTTCTCTTCCTCTTTATAGAACAATTCTTTTTGTATTGCATAGTCCCAGTTTACTTTTGTTCCATCAAACCAGGGTCCATCTACACACGCGAGTTTTTCACTGCCGTCTACGAGGATTCTACAAGCCAGACAGAGACCGTTTGCATCAAGAATGTGAGCGTTTACCATAGCTATATGGCTTATACCCTTTTCTTTTGCTATTTCACTTACCATTTGGGAGTCAAGATTGCCTCCCGCACTTACGATTAAATCCGGTTTTCCGAAATTTTCTATAAAGAATCTCACAGCCCAATTTGTATTTCCTTCTTCTCCTTTGGAACCGTCTTCGGTAAAAAGAAGAAAATCCTCGGAAAACTCAGAAGCCTTCTCGGTTAAAAATACTTTCTCTTCATTTTCACCCACGTGTATAAAGTAGATTTTGTTCCGTTCCTCCTTAAGGGCTCTTCCCACATTTATCAGTGGTGCTATTCCCCAATTTTTAGAAACTAAAAGTACTTTTCCGTAAGACCTTAAAGGGAAGGGAGAACCGCAGGGGGCTTCTATAAACTTTATCCTATCTTCTAAGAGCTCGAATATTTCTAAGGTGGTTTTACCCACTACTTCTACAAGGAAAGTGTAGGAAGATTCATTTATGTCGAGAAAGGAAAGAGGAATAGGTTCGGAGTCATCACCGAGCTGCAGAAGAGCATACTGACCCGGTTTTACAAGTTTTGCGCGTTCGTCTGCTACTTCTATCAAAAGGGCAGAAGGAGTTATTGTTTCCTTTCTTAAAATTTTATACATTATCGCTTACCTTCATTATGTATTCAAGACAAGTTCTTACTCCGAAGCCTGTTCCACCTTTTGTATAGTAAGCGTAATCTTCCTTAGACCATGCAGGTCCTGCTATATCTAAGTGAATCCACTTTATTCCTTTCCCTACAAATTCTTCCAGAAACATAGCAGCTGTAATTGCACCTCCGTACCTTCCCCCCGTATTGAGAACATCGGCAACTGTATTCTTTATTTTCTTTCTCAATCTTTCGTCATCCATAGGGAGTTCCCAAACTCTTTCTCCCGTTTTCTTAGCTATTTCCTTAAATTCCTGAGCAAAATCCGAAGCGTTGGTGAAAAGTCCTGCTGTATACTCTCCGAGAGCCACCATACACGCTCCCGTGAGTGTTGCCATGTCGATTATTTTGTCGGGTTTAAGTTCACTTGCATAAGATAGGGTATCTGCCATAGTGACTCTTCCTTCCGCATCGGTATTGTCGATTTCTATATACTTTCCGTTCTTAGCCCTTATTACATCATCAGGTCTATACGCGTTACCGCTTGGCATATTTTCCGCTGCACCTACTATTCCGTGAACTTCTACCTCAGGCTTCAGTTGGGCTATTGCTCTCATTATGCCTAAGACAGCACAAGCTCCGCTTTTGTCCATTTTCATATTTCTCATATAGTCTCCGGGCTTTATGTTCAGTCCGCCGCTATCGAAGGTAAGTCCTTTTCCAACAAGGACTATTTTTTCTTTCGGAGTGCCTTCAGGTTTATAAACGAGATGTATTAACCTCGGAGGGTTTACGGAACCTTTACCTACCGAGTACAGAGCCATCATACCCATTTCTTGTATTTCTTTTTCATCGTAAACCTTACATTCCAATCGGTACTCTTTCGCAAGCTTTTGAGCCTCTTCCGCTAAGGTTATAGGATTTATAACGTTTCCGGGTTCGTTTACAAGGTCTCTTGCATAGTTTTGAGCTTCCGCAAAGATTTTTCCGAACCTTATAGCTTCTTCGTCTCCTTTGTATATCAGAACCTCTTTAATTTTAAATTCTTCTTCCTTTTTCTTATACTTGTCAAAGGTGTAATCTCCCAATATTACCCCTTCGGTAATTGCCTTTGTGATTTCCCTATTGAGGTCTCCCCTTCTGGGAGTAATAATTAAAGCCGAATCGACTTTATCCTTCTTTAATCTCCTCACAATATTCCCCACGACTCTCCTATAGGTATCTTCATTCACTTTTTCCTTTTTACCTAAGCCTGCTACGTAAACAAAGTCAACTACTAATCCTACCGTGGGAACCTTTAAAATTTCACCTTCTTTCCCCTTAAAGCTTTCAACCTGGAGAACCTTCTTAACTCTGTTTGCAAGTCCTTTGGAAAGTCTTCCTACGGTTTTTGTAGTTTCTTCGTAGACCAGAAGCACTATACTCTTACCCTTAAACTTTTTTATGTCATCTTTGTAAGCCTTCACTTCCATAGTTTTCACCTCTCTAAACATTTTATACTATATACTTTAAATGCCTAAAAGGACTGATATAAGAAAAATACTGATTATCGGGTCAGGACCCATTGTAATAGGCCAAGCGGCGGAGTTTGACTACTCCGGAACGCAGGCGTGTAAAGCTCTAAAACAAGAAGGTTATGAAGTAATTCTTGTGAACTCAAATCCTGCAACTATAATGACAGACCCCGAAATTGCTGACAAGACGTATATTGAACCCCTTGTACCGGAAATTGTGGAAGAAATAATAAAGAAAGAAAGACCCGATGCAATTCTCCCTACGTTGGGAGGACAAATGGGTTTAAATCTCGCGGTTCAGCTATACGAGTCAAGAGTGCTCGATAAATATGGAGTAGAGCTAATAGGTGCTAACTACGAGGCTATAAAGAAAGGTGAAGACAGAGAACTATTTAAAAGGGCTATGGAAAATATAGGTTTAAAAGTCCCTGAAAGTGCAATAGTGCGTTCCATGGAAGAAGGATTACAAGCTATAGAAAAAATAGGTTTCCCCGTGATTTTGAGACCTGCTTTTACTTTGGGAGGAACGGGTAGTTCTATAGCTTACAATATAGAAGAGTTTAAAGAAAAATTAAAGGTAGCTTTAGAGACTTCTCCCATTCATGAGGTTCTTCTCGATAAATCCCTAATCGGGTGGAAGGAAATAGAATTTGAGGTTGTAAGAGATAAAGCGGACAACGTAATCATAGTTTGTGCAATAGAGAATTTTGACCCTATGGGAGTTCATACGGGAGATTCAATTACCGTAGCGCCTACCCAAACCCTTACCGATAAAGAATACCAGATGCTCAGGGACGCAGCCATAGCCGTAATCAGGGAGGTAGGAGTAGATACCGGCGGTTCAAATATACAGTTTGCCCTCTCTCCCGAGAACGGGGAGTTTTACGTGATAGAAATGAATCCGAGGGTTTCACGTTCTTCTGCCCTTGCCTCAAAGGCTACGGGATTCCCTATAGCTAAAGTGGCGGCTAAACTTGCCGTTGGCTATACCCTTGACGAGCTGAAAAACGACATAACTAGGTTTACCCCGGCGTCTTTCGAACCTTCAATAGACTATGTAGTAGTGAAAATTCCTAGGTTTGACTTTCCTAAGTTCCCTGAAGCCAATAGAACTCTCAATACTATGATGAAATCAGTCGGTGAAGTTATGGCTATAGGTAGAACCTTCAAGGAAGCACTATTAAAAGCCATAAGAAGTCTTGAATTAGACAGGTACGGACTGGCTTTTCCAAAACTCAATAATGTGGATAAATTTGAACTTGAAAGAAACCTTATAAATCCTAACGACCAAAGGCTTTGGTACATAGCTGAAGCTTTCAGGAGAGATTATACGGTGGATGAAGTGTACGAACTTACAAAAATAGACAAATGGTTCTTATACAATATAGAGGAAATAGTTGAATTTGAAGAAATCTTACAAAAAGAAGAGCTTTCCCCCGAAATATTGAGAGAAGCGAAAGATATGGGTTATTCGGATTACGAGATTGCAAAAATAAAGGGAATGACCGAAGAAGAGGTTAGAAATTTAAGGAAATCTTACGGAATAAGGCCTTGCTTTAAAGGAGTTGATACCTGTGCAGGAGAGTTCGTAGCTTACACACCATATTATTACTCTTCCTACGAAGCACCTTACTATACCATAGACGGCAAAGAAATTCTCGATGAAGATTAAAAGATTTATTTACAGTCTTTCCGAAGAAGAATTTTTAGAGTTTATTTATGAAAATTCAATGCCTGTGGAGGTGGTAAAGAGGCAGGAGGGGGTCGTATATTTTGCGGTTTATAAAAAAATAGACCACCTGAAACCGGTTAAGGTAGAGGAAATAGGTGATGATTGGAAGAACTGGAAAGAAAAATACAAACCGATAGAAATAGAAGATTTCATTATACTTCCACCTTGGAAGAAGCCTGTGTTTATAAAACCCGGGCTTGCTTTCGGGACAGGACTACACCCTACCACTCAACTCTGCATAAAAGCCCTTAAAAAGCATCTGAGAAGAGGAATGGGTGTTCTGGACGTTGGTACAGGAAGCGGGATTCTTGCAATAGTTTCAAAGCTCTTAGGAGCATCTTACGTATTAGGAATAGATGTAAGCGATGATGCGGTAAGGGAGTGTAAAGAAAACGCTGAGCTCAACGGACTAGAAATAGAATGTTTAAAAGCCAGTCCTGAGGATATTTCCAAAAGTTTTGATCTTGTAGTGGCTAACCTTGAGATACAAATATTTGAAGAAGTTCTAAAGGATGTTCTTCCGAAATTTGAGGAACTGGGGATATTTTCAGGGCTTTATAGAGAGGAAGATTTGGAAAAGTTCAAATCAATGGTAAAAGATTATAAAATTTTGGAAATACTTGAAAAAGAAAAATGGTTTGCAATAGTTCTAAAAAAGGTATAAAAAAAGAGAAGGAGCTGAGGGGGAAGTTATTCTTCGAGAGTTGAAACGTCTCCAACATCAAGACCGAGCTCTTCCGCCTTCAGAATTCTTCTCATAAT
>DQTK01000032.1 GCA_015662815.1 Aquifex aeolicus
ATATTCTTCAGATATTAAAATGCTTTATTTATGGAAATAAGGATTCCCATCATAGGACTGGAATTTACCGAAGAAGAGAAGGAAGCCCTTATAGGAATATTGGATAGCAAAAGGATAACGAGGGACGGATGGACAGAAAAGTTTAACGAAGAGTTTGTTAAATTTTTGGGCGTTAAGTTTTCTTCTACTGTGTGTTCAGGAACGGTAGCCCTCTTTATAGGCTTAAAAGCTCTGGGGGTGGATAAGGGAGATAAAGTAATAGTTCCCGCCATGAGTTTTATGGCCACTATTGATGCGGTTCTCTTAGCCGGTGGAGAGCCCATAGTGGTTGATGTGGACGACTTTTATACTATCGATGTAAATCAATTAGAGGATGCAGTTCGTAAGTTTAAACCAAAAGTTGTAATTCCCGTTCATTTATACGGCCAGCCGGCGGATATGGAGAACATAATGTTTTTATCCGATAAATACGGTTTCTTTGTACTGGAAGACGGTGCACAAGCCCACGGAGCAGAGTTCAAAGGGAGGAAAGTCGGGGCTTGGGGACACATCGGAGCTTTCAGTTTTTACGCCTCGAAAAATGTTCCTATGGGTGAAGGAGGAGCACTTACAACCAACGACGAGAGTATCTTTAAAAAGATAAAAAGTTGGATAGATTTTGGGGAAAAGCCGGCATTTAATGTTAGAATTACAGAGTTTCAAGCCGCAATAGGTACCATTCAGCTTAAGAAATTAAGGGAAAGAAATGAAAGAAGGAGGAATATAGCAAAAGTATATACGGAAAACTTAGAAGATTCGTATATAGTACCGCGGGAGAGAAGGGAGGCTTACCACGTTTACCACCTATACACTTTGAGACACAAGAACAGAGATGAGATAATTAAAAAGCTCAGAGAAAGGGGAATAGATGCAAGGGTTTATTACAACTATCTGCTTCATGAACTGAGGAGTGCAAACGGACTTCCCACTCCAAAAGCAGAGCGATTTAAAAAAGAAGTATTCTCTATTCCCGTTCATCCTTATCTCAAAGAAGAGGAAGTCATTTACATAATAAATAGTTTGAAAGAAAGTTGTTGTGAAAATAATTTAAATAACCATGGAGCTTGATAAAGTAAGAAACTTCTGCATAATAGCACACGTAGACCACGGAAAGAGCACTTTGGCAGATAGACTGCTTGAGTATACCGGAACTATTTCCGAAAGAGAGAAGAGAGACCAACTTCTCGATACGCTGGATATAGAAAGGGAAAGGGGAATAACTATAAAGATGCAAGCTGTAAGGATGTTCTACAAAGCAAAGGATGGAAATACATATAAACTCCACCTTATAGATACGCCGGGTCACGTAGATTTCTCCTACGAAGTGTCAAGGGCATTAGCCGCTTGTGAGGGTGCATTACTCCTTATAGATGCATCTCAAGGCATAGAAGCTCAAACGGTTGCCAACTTCTGGAAGGCTGTGGAGCAAGATTTGACAATAATCCCTGTAATCAACAAGATAGATTTACCATCCGCAGATATAGATAGGGTAAAAAAGCAAATAGAAGAAGTTTTGGGACTTGACCCTGAAGAGGCTATTTTAGCTTCAGCCAAAGAAGGTATAGGGATTGAAGAAATCCTCGAAGCAATTGTTAAAAGGATACCTCCCCCAAAGGGGAACCCCAACAAACCCCTCAAGGCTATAATTTTTGACTCTTATTATGACCCTTACAGAGGTGCTGTTGCCTTTGTTAGACTGTTCGACGGAGAATTAAAACCCGGCGATGAAATAATGCTTATGTCTACGGGAAAAACTTACGAGGTGACAGAAGTAGGAGCTCAAACTCCCAAAATGACAAAGTTTGAAAAACTTTCAGCCGGAGACGTAGGATATATAGCTGCATCAATCAAAGATGTTAGAGATATAAGAATAGGAGATACAATTACTCACGAGAAGAAGCCTATAAAGGAACCGGTTCCCGGTTTCCAGCCTGCAAAACCTATGGTTTACGCAGGTATATATCCTGCTGAAGATACAACTTACGAAGAGCTCAGAGATGCACTTGAAAAATACGCTATAAACGATGCAGCTATTGTTTACGAACCTGAAAGTTCTCCAGCTTTGGGAATGGGGTTCAGGGTGGGTTTCTTGGGACTTCTTCACATGGAAATAGTTCAGGAGAGATTAGAGAGAGAATACGGCGTTAAGCTTATCACCACAGCACCTAACGTCATATACAGAGTGAAGAAAAGGTTTACCGGCGAAGTGGTTGAAGTAAGAAATCCTATGGATTTTCCCGATAACGCCGGATTGATTGAGTATGTGGAAGAACCATATGTTCTGGTAACGATAATTACTCCCAAAGACTATATAGGTTCTATAATCCAGCTATGTCAGGAAAAGAGAGGAATACAGAAGAACATGACGTATTTGGACACCAATACGGTTTACCTTGAGTATGAAATGCCTCTGGCAGAGATAATCGTAGACTTTCACGACAAGATTAAATCTATATCCAGAGGATTTGCTTCCTACGACTACGAGTTTATAGGCTACAGACCATCTGACTTAATCAAGCTTACAGTTTTAATAAACAAAAAGCCTGTGGACGCTCTCTCTTTCATAGTTCACGCCGATAGGGCTCAAAAGTTCGCAAGAAAAGTGGCGGAAAAGCTAAAGGAAACCATCCCGAGACAACTTTTCGAAGTTCACATACAAGTGGCAAAGGGAGGAAAGGTTATAGCGTCTGAAAGGATTAAACCCCTAAGGGCAAATGTGACCGCAAAATGCTACGGTGGAGACATTACCAGAAAGAAAAAACTACTCGAAAACCAAAAGGAAGGTAAAAAGAGGATGAAACAGTTCGGAAAAGTCCAGCTTCCGCAGGAAGCTTTTCTAAGTGTTCTTAAGGTTGAATAATTCCTTTGCCTTTACAGCTTTAGTTATAAATTCGTTTGTCGGTGTGGAAATACCACATTTCTGACCTAGTTTTACAATAGCGCCGTTGAGAGAATCAATTTCCGTTTTTCCTTTCTTTATATCATCCAGCATAGAAGGGTAATGTTCCTCTGTAGGAGGAATCAATCTTTCATAGAATACTCTTTTGTACTCCTCGGAATTTTTCCAAAACGTGGGTATATTACACGCTTTTATAACTTCGAATATTTCTTCAATTACTTTATCCATTAATTCCCTTGTGTAAGGATTCCGAGCAAGACTGCCGTAATTTGTTTCGAAAATAGCCCCTAACGGGTTGAGGGCACTATTGTAGATAATTTTATCTATCAGATACTTGTAAACATCCCTTTCATAACGGGTGGGGATTTTAGCTTTTGTAAATAAACTTGCAAGGGTTTTTAGGAAGTTTTCGCTAATTTTATTTGCGGGGTCTCCTATAACTACATCATCGGCAGAGACTGTAATTCTTATATGTCCCGGCTTCAATACCTTTGAACCGAATATAATACGCGAAAGAATAACCTTCCCTTCACCGTATAAATCTACCGCTTTTTCGTAGTTTCCGTAGCCATTTTGGGTTATCATAATGTAGGTATTCCTACCAACAAGTGGGTTTATTTTTTTCAACGCCTCTTCCGTATCGTAGGATTTTACCGAGAGTATTACTATATCAGGAACAAAGGGAACTTCATCTACCTTTATGAAGGTGTCTACTGAAGTTTCAAAGTTTCCCCATATACCCTCAACTTTTATCCTATTTACGGGATTTTTGCGAACCAGCCCTACAGCTTCATAACCCGCATTCCTTAAAAATGCCAAGTAGGCACTACCGATTGCCCCTACACCGACTATGAGAAATCTCATTCTTCTACCACACGAATAGGAAATCCGCTTCGTGAATTAGGTTTTTTATATCCTCCGAATTCATTATTCGAACATTATTAAATGTTAATTCCGTTTTAAGAATTCCTCTATCGTGGAGAGATTCTTCTTCCGCTATAAGTGTTAGGTTAATAAACTCCAAGGTTTCCTTAAACTTTTCTAAGCTCTCTATTCCTAGTCTTTTAGATTCCCACTTAGTGAGAAAATAAACTCCATCTCTTATACATATGAAATAGGTTTCATTGTTTATCGCTGTAGCAGTAGCAACCCTCAAAGCTTCGTGAGATTTCCAAGAAAATGGGTCTCCCTTGAGTATATGAACTACCTTCTTCATCTATAATCAATTAAAACATATAGTTTTGTCAAAATCTTTAAGCATTTGAGATAGAGAATAGGTTGAGCTGCTTTCAGCCCATGGAGGAGCTTCCCTTACACCGCGTTGATGTGCAGAGTGAGCACAGAACATAACCCTTGCACCGAAGTCCTTTAGTTCTTCCGCATCGGGTCTAAGGAGATAGTAAACTCCGTTGCCGGATAGAAAAATCACCACCTCATGACCCTTCTCGCAGAGTTTCTTCGTTAAGTTCCTTACAGTATTGTAATCTTTGGCATAGGGAACACTTGTAATAAAAAGTAGAACTTTCATTTCACCTTCTTAATTATAATCTCCCAGAGATTGTTTCCTATCTGATTTACTGCTACAACTTCCTGTCCTTCCTCTTTCATACTCTTTGGAACACTCTCCGCAGAAGGTGGATAATCCACTATAACCCTTAAAATCTGCCCGGGTTCCACAGTCTCCAGAGCAAGCTTACTCTTTACAAAAGTAAACGGACATACTTCTCCTCTTATATCAAGCTCTTTATCAATTTTTATGTCCATAAAACTTAAATTTACATCTCCTTGGATAAAATAATCAATTATGAAAGTTCCCTATTCCTGGCTATCGGAATTGGTTCACCTTGAGGGTATAGCTCCAGAAGAAATAGCAGAAATCCTCTCCCTGCGTAGCGTGGAAGCTACAGTTGAAACTTTCGGTATAGAACTTGAAGGTGTAGTTTATGGAAAGGTTGTTGAAGTAAAGGAACACCCTACACAAGAAAAACTGTTAATTACAAAAGTTCAAGTCGGAGAACATAAGTTTATAGATGTAGTAACTGCAGATAAAACTGTTCACAAGGGAGACGGGGTAATAGTAGCTCTTCCTAATTCTAGAGTAGGTGAAATAACTATAAAGGAGAAAAAATTTGACGACGTAATTTCTCAAGGTATACTCCTTTCGGCACAAGATTTAGGCTTGGAAGAAAAAAGTGAAGGAGTGTTAAAAATAAAGGAAGATTTTACACCTGGAACAGATGCAAAAGAAATTCTCGGCTTCGGAGAAAAAATCATAGAGATAGATATAACTCCTAACAGGGGCGATATGCTTTCTATAAGAGGTGTAGCAAGAGATTTAAGTGCTATATTCAGATTACCCAAGAAAAACCCACAAGAGTCGGAATTTAACGAGCGGGGAAGTATTTCTATAGAGATAGAAGACACAGATTGCAAAAGGTATAGGGGGATAATAATCGAAGGGATAAAGGTGGAAGATTCTCCTCTGGAGATAAAAAAACGACTCTGGCAGTGCGGTATAAAAACCATAAATAACGTTGTAGATATAACCAACTATGTGATGTTAAGAGACGGCCAACCCCTTCACGCTTTCGACCTTTCAAAGATAGAGGGAGGTATAGTAGTAAGAAGTGCCAAAATAGGTGAAAAGCTCATTACCTTGGATGGTGAAGAAAAAGAACTTGATGAAGATATTTTAGTGATAGCCGATAAGGTAAAACCTCTCGCAATAGCGGGAGTAATAGGCGGTTTGGAAAGCGGAATAAAGGAAAATACAGAAACCATACTTCTCGAGAGTGCCTACTTTAATCCCTACAGGATAAGGAAGTCCGCTAAAAAATTGGGGATTCAAACGGAAAGTTCCTATAGATTTGAACGGAGTGTTGATATTGAAAGGGTCAGCAAAGCCCAAGATTACGCTACGTATCTTATCCTCAAGTACGCAGGAGGAAGCGTAAAAGCGGTAAAGGATGTCTATACCGAGAAGTATCAGCCGAAAAAGGTATTCCTTTCTCAGGGAAAGTATATAAAGTACGCCGGAGAACCCTATAAGAACGAAGAAGTGGCGGAAATACTCAGTGCCCTTGAAATTCCACACGAAATTATGCGTTGCGGAGTAGAAGTTTTTGTTCCTTCCCATAGGAGTTTCGATCTAAACAGGGATGTGGACATTATAGAAGAGATAATGAGAGTTAAGGGTTACGACTACTACGAGTCCGAAACTCTAAAACTTCCATCTGTAGCGAAACTATGGAGGGATTATGAATTCGAAATAAAGAACTACTTAAGGTCAAAGGGACTTCACGAAGTTGTTAACTTTTCCTTTGAAGATGAGAAACTCTATCAAATACTCGGAATGCCTTTACCAGACCTTGAAGTGATAAACCCCCTCAACCCTACGCAGAAATATATGAGGAATACACTTATTACTTCCTTACTTAGAACTGCCGTTTACAACGATAGAAATTACAATTACAATCAAGCTATATTCGAGATAGGCAAGGTATTTTCTAAAGAAGGAGAAAAAAAGAGATTGGGATTACTCATTAAGGGAAATAAACCGTCAACCTTGAAGGAAGAAGAGTGGAACCCTTATGAAGTTTCCGAAATAATAGCAGGAATACTCAATCTTTTAGGTTTAGAACCCGAATTCAGAAACTCTAATCACGGATTCCTCCACCCTTACGTTCAGGCAGATATATACTTAAACGGTGAACCTGTAGGATATTTCGGCAAGCTTAATCCGGAATTAGTTAAAAGTTTAGAGCTAAAAGGAGAACCGTTCATAGCTCAGTTGGATATTGAAAAAATCCTTCAATATAAGGAATTACCTGCCTACAGACATGTATCAAAGTTCCCACCGGCAATAAGAGATATAGCCTTCGTAATGGACAAAGAATTTAATGTGAATAAATTATTAAATGACATTAAGTCGCAAATAGGTAATCTCTTAGAAGAGGTTAAAGTTTTTGACGTATACACAGGTGAAAAGGTAGGGGAAGGCAAGAAGAGTGTTGCTATAAGGCTGGTGCTAAGGAGTGACCAAGGAAGTTTGAAAGACGAAGAGGTTAATGAGTTGATGGATAGATTGGTTAAGAACCTAGAGAGCAAGTATGGTATAAAACTTAGAACTTGATGTGAAGTCTGCCCTGTACGTGGCACGGGAGTTGTCATTGGGGCCTACACCGAGGGCTGATGGGAAGCTGACTTCGGATGCGTCGGTGTAGCATCCGAGGGGCTACCCACCTGAAAATTTGAGGCCCACGGCACTTCTCGTGCTACGGCAGGGTGGACTAATCGAATTCTTGCCTTCCCCTCCTGGAAACAGGAGGCGGAAGAGTTGTTAACGGAAAAGGAGAAGCTCAGAAGAGAAGGTTTATATAAACGTGTAAACTTATCGGAAGAGAAAAGGAAGAAGTTTTCTGAAAGAATAGTAAACAACCTCGAGAGTCTACCTGAATATAAAAGTGCAAAAAAGGTTCTCTTGTACTGTCCGGTAAAGGGTGAACCTGACCTAACTCCCTTATTTGAAAAAGTCCTAAAAGGTAAGGAATTAATACTCCCTAAGGTAAAGGGAAAGGAGCTGGAGCTTTATAAGGTATCCTCTTATCAATGCTTAAAAAAGGGAAAGTTTGGGATTCCAGAACCTATAGAAGGGAAAATTATTCCCCCGGAGGAGCTGGATTTTATCGTTATACCCGGGATAGTTTTTGACCTGCAGGGATATAGGCTAGGTTTTGGCAAGGGTTACTACGATAGACTTTTAAAAAAAACAAAGGGAATAAAGGTAGGTGTTGCTTACTCTTTTCAACTTGTAGATAAATTACCGCGCGACCCATGGGATGTACCCGTTGATATTATTGTCACCGAAAAAAACATAAGGAGGTTGAGAAATGGACTTAGTTAGCATCCTTCTTCTTCTGGTTGCTATCGGGATTGGTGTATATGTGGGAAAAAACTTCTTTGGAGGTAAAACAATACAAACACAACCTTATCAATCTACTCCCACATCATTACCCCTTATTGTTGATGAAGCAAAAACCAAAGCGGAGGAAATAATAAAAGAAGCTAAGGAAAAAGCGGAAATCCTTGTGAAGGAAGCTAAAGAAAAGGCAGAAGGTACACTAAAGGAAGCTAAAGAAGTAGCAGAGAGGATATTGAAGGAAGCTGAAGAAAAGGCTGAAAAGCTAATAAGAGAAGCCAAAGAGGAAGTTGAGAGAATAAAGGAAGAAGTTGAAAGGAGGAAGAAAGAATTAAGGGAAAGAGAAGAAAATATTCAAGCAAAAGAAAGACATCTTGATAGAAGATGGGAAGCTTTGGAAAGGAGAGAAGAAGAACTTTTACACAGAGAGAGAGAGTTAAAAGAACTGGAAAGGAGTCTTGATAACTTTAGAATTGAACTAAGAGAAAAAGAAGAGGAACTAAAGAGGGAGAAGGAAGAATTGGAAGAACTGAAAAAAAGGGAATTGGAAGAGCTGCAAAGGATAGCCCGACTTACCATAGAAGAGGCAAGGCAAGAAATACTTAAGAGAGTCGAAGAAGAAGCCAGAAAAGATGCAGTAAAACTCATGAAGGTGATAGAAGAAGATGCCAAAAGGAAAGCCGAGCTAGAAGCCAAAAAGATAATAGCCACTGCAACTCAGAGACTGGCTCCCCAGATAGCTATAAACTACACAACTACTACAGTTGAACTTCCCAGCAACGAGTTTAAAGGAAGAATTATAGGAAGAGAAGGAAGAAACATAAGGACTTTTGAAATCCTTACAGGTGTTGACCTTATAATAGATGACACTCCTGATGTTGTAACTATTTCTTCCTTTGATCCGCTCAGAAGAGAAATAGCTAAAGAAGCTCTGCAGAGGCTTATAGCCGATGGAAGAATCCATCCCGCGAGAATAGAGGAAGTTGTAGATGAAGTAAAAAGAGAGTTTGATGAAAAAATTAGAAAAATAGGCGAAGAAACAGTATACGAACTGGACCTCCATGATATAAATCCCGGTCTCTACTACTACATAGGGAAGCTGTATTTTAGAACAAGCTACTCCCAAAATGTCCTCCTTCATTCAAAAGAGGTAGCCTATATCGCGGGATTAATGGCGGAGGAATTAGGTCTTGACGCAAAACTAGCCAGGAGAGCCGGTCTCCTTCACGATATAGGAAAGGCAATTTCCCATGAACTCGGAGGTTCTCACACAGATATAGGAGTTGA
>DQTK01000139.1 GCA_015662815.1 Aquifex aeolicus
ATCATCAATTTTTTGGATGAAAATTTTCTTCTCTATAACGAAAGATTTATAAACAAATTGAGGGAGGAAAAACAAAAACTTCTTCAAAAGGGATACAGGGAACCTTCCCATGCAGGAGAAGCGTATCCCGATGAACCTGAGGAATTGAAAAGCTTTATAGAGAACACTTTACAATATGGAGAAAATTTTCTGGAAAACGCAGTAGGGATTATAGTACCCCACATGGATTTACGAGTTGCAAACAAAGTTTACGGAAAAGTTTACTCACTTATCAAAAACAAAAACCCGGACTTGGTAGTTCTCTTGGGGGTTTCCCATTACTTTCACGAAACGCCTTTTTCTGTATTACCCTTAGACTTAAAAACTCCATTCGGTCTCCTTAAGGTAGATAATCAAAGAATAAAAGAACTAAGGGATATGTTTGAATACGATTTATTTCATGATATTTTGGCGTACAAACAGGAACATTCTATAGAATTTCAAACTATCTTCCTAAATTATCTTTTCCCAGAAGTGAAAGTAGTACCCGCGATTGTATCCTATGGGGATGAAAAGCTTCTAAAAGAAATAGCAAAAAAGATAACACTTGTTATAGAAAATTCTTCAAATCCACTCATAATATCCAGCGTAGATTTTTCCCATGTGGGTAAAAAATTCGGAGATTCTGCATCTTACGATCCTTCCTTTAGAGATACGGAGTATATAGAACTCCTGAAGGGGTTAAAAAATGAAGAAGCATTTAAGCTACTTCTATCCGACAATAACAAAACCCGAATAGATGGTCAATACACAAATTTCGTATTTCTGGAAATTCTTAAAAACTTGGGAGTAAAAAAAGGAAAACTTATAGATTACGAAATTTACCACGAGGATTTTACCGACTCTAAAGTTTCCTATGCGGGAATGGTGTTTAGTTAAACCTTCAAGTCCTTAATCCAGTTCCAGTTTTCCTTAAACCATTCAACGGTCTTTTTTATTCCCTCCTCTAAGGAGGTCTTCGGAGTCCAATTTAAGAATTTCCGGGCTTTCTCTATATCCGCCCAAGTTTCCTTCATATCAGCTTTGTGGAAATCTTTATAAATTACCCGAGCCTTTTTACCGGTATACTCCTCTATCAGATTTATCAACTCTTTTAAAGCTCTGGGCTTATTATTACCTACATTTATAATTTCGTAACCTTTTAGTTTAAGAGCTCTTACAGTAGCTTCTGCTACATCATCAACATAGGTAAAATCCCTTTTCTGGGTTCCATCTCCGTAGACCTCTATAGGTAATCCCTTAAAAGTTTTGTAAATAAAATTGAAGACTGCCATATCGGGTCTTCCAGCGGGTCCGTAAACGGTGAAGTACCTTAGAATTATCACGCTAATACCGTATAGATAATGGTAAGTGTATGCAGTCACCTCTGCGGACCTTTTGCTCGCCGCATAGGGAGATATAGGAGTATTTACCGAAAGACCTTCCTTAAAAGGTATAGATTGCCCAGCGTAAAGGGAAGAGGTAGAGGCTAAAATAAGTTTGTTCACTCCGTATTTTTTCATAAGTTCTAAAAGGTTTAAAGTCCCTAATATGTTTGTAGAGTAATATACAAAGGGATTTTCTATGGAATATCTGACTCCGGCTCTTGCTGCTTCATTTATAACAGCATCAAAAGAGTACTCTTGGAAAATAATTTCTAAGGCTTCCCTGTTTTCTAAATCCAATTTGTAGAACTTAAAATTTGGATATTTCTTTAAGGTTTCTATACGGTACAGTTTCAATTTTGGGTCGTAATAGTTATTTAGATTATCTACACCTACAACTTCGTGTCCGCTCTTAAGCAAACTCTCTGCTACTTTCCAACCTATTAATCCTGCAGAACCGGTAAGGAGGATTTTCATCAGATGAATTATTCTACTTGAATTACAAATTCCGTGAAGTATACATTTCTAACTCCGCCCTTGGTGAGTATAGTGTTGATTCGCTTGAGTATTTCCAACTTCAACTGTTCTCTTCCTTCAGGAGTTCTTATCTCATCGGAAATTTTACCGGAAACAATCTCAATGATTGCGTCTCTGATTATAGGTTCTTTTTTCTGAATTTCTTGAAGTACCTGCTGATTGGCAACCTCTAAAGTTATAGATATTCTGGCATAAACGGTAGCTTCGGGATCACCTAGATTCACTATAAAGGCAGGTTCCAGTTTGTACATTATCCCTACTTCAGGTGGTGCTACCTTAGGAGCCTGTTCTTCCTTTTTCTCTTCCTTTTTGGCAAGCAGGAAAAAGTAAGCTCCTGCCCCAGCACTGGCTAAAAGGATAAATAGAAGGAGGAAGAGAATTAACTTCTTCTTTCCTCCTCCGGATCGCTCTTCTGCTTCCCTAACCTCTTCCGCCATATTCTTATCTTACAAGGTTAATGGTGTCTTCAAGAACTATATTGGCTACAGTTATCGTTCTCGCATTTGCTTGGTAAGTTCTTTGGGCAGTGATTAGGTTAATAAACTCTTCTGCAATGTCTACATTAGACATTTCAACCATTCCAGACCTGATTTTATTTCCTCCTCCCGGCAGAAGAATAGTTGGAGTCTTCACCGAAGTGTATAAATTAGATCCCTTGTTTACCAGTTCTTCAGGGTCGGTGAATTGAGCTAAAGCTACTCTATACGTGGGTAAAGTTTTTCCGTTTGAGTAAACACCCACAACTACACCGTCTTCTGAAAGGATGTATACGTCTATGAGCTCACCTCTTGCGTATCCGTCTTGATCCATGGTTACCACGAATTCGGAAGCGTGTTGGGTTATGTAGGAAGTTTGTACTACGTTATTTTGAAGGTCCCCCTCTCCAACGTAAATTCTTATTTTATTGTTAGAACCCAGAACAGCCCCCAATTTGGATATATATGACTCAGTATCCTGAGTATCATTTATTTCAGAAGGAGTGGAAGGAGCTCCATCAGGAGTTGAGGTCTATTTCTAGGTAGAACTTTTGATTTGCTACATCTTGAACCATATCGGCATTCTTTATAAGCTTTCCCGTAGTAGGGTCAAAATCTAACGTCTTAGATGCGAATGTTGGTAAGGTTGCAAATGTTCTATCATTAGCTATATAAACCTTGTCTCCGAACAAATCAAGAAAAACTATATCTGTATTATCCGTATCTCCATTCCAATCAACATTTATATCTTTTTCGTTTAATGTTGCAAGAAAATAAACTTTCCATGTGTTTGTTCCCGTTTTTACAAAATAGACATCCGTGGGTACAGGTCTTCCTAAACTGTCGTAAATGGTGATTGTGTACTTATAATTGTAAGTAGTAGGATCCAAAGGATTAAATTGTGCTGTAATTACAGGCGAGCGTTCATCAAGGTTAGTAGGTTGATTAAAATATATCTCGCCTGTGGCTTTTGGCGGTATCTGGGTTTCTATTCTTATATTCTCAAGCTGTGTGCCTGTTACTTCTCCTGTAGTTGGATCTACCTTAAATCCCTGCAGGTATAAACCGTTTGGGTTTATCATATAACCTTCCCTGTTTATCCTGAATCTTCCGTCCCTTGTATAGAGTTGCTGGTTATTTATGGGGTCTTTCAGGATAAAGAGAGCCTTTCCTTCTATTGCTAAATCTGTGGGGAACTCTGTTTGCTTGAAGTTCCCTATAGACCATACTTTTTGGGTAGAGTCTACTACCGACCCTGCACCGAATGTTGTGGTTTTTATCGTTCCGGTAGTTGTGTTTAAACCTACAATTACTTGGGAAACCATATCCTGAAATATTGGTCTCGATTTCTTAAATCCCACGGTATTGGTATTTGCAAGATTATCCGAAGTGATATCAAGAGCAAATCTAGAAACGTTCATCCCGGTAATAGCGTTGAAAAAGCTTCTCAGCATCTTTTATCCTCCTGCATAAATAATTCTGTCAGAAGAGATCATCAAACCTGATGAAAGATCTAAGGTAAGCTCCCCGTTCATGATTCCTACAGCTTTTACTGTATCCTTGAAACCCAAGGACCACCCTGTCAGTTCTATATCACCGTGGAATATCTTTACGGTAAACTGTCCATTTGGAAGTTCTGAAACGTCTATCTGGTTTAATCCCTTCTTTAAATCCATAGTTATCTCCTTAATTAACTCCTCTCCGTCGTATATTCTCACTTTAACATTGCTATAATCTTCATCGGAAATTATGTAATAAGAATCCCTTTGTATTGTATCTAAGGTATTTGTTTGGAATATAAACTCCTTACCTATAAGGGTAG
>DQTK01000007.1 GCA_015662815.1 Aquifex aeolicus
ACCTTTAAAAGAGGTGATTTTGATCATCCCCTGCCCGATCCTAAACTCGTTTTTAAAAGCTTGATAAGAAAATGGATAAAGTTTTCTGACTACCCTTTGGACTTAGATTTGAGAGAAATTGTTGAAAATAAAATCTTTGTTTCTGGAGCTTGGATTAAAACAGTAAAGGTGGACCTCGGAAAAAACGCAAAGATCACTGGATTTACAGGAAGAGTGGTATTTTACGTAGATTGTGAGGATAAAAAAATCTTAAAATGGTTAAACGCTTTGGCTTATTTCGGTGAGTTCTCGGGTATAGGAAGAAAAACAACAATGGGCTTCGGAAAGGTAAGGCTTGTTTTAAATGCTTCTTAAAATATTCCAACTTTCCAGTAAATTCTTTACTTCGCTAAAGGTTCTCCATATACTTTTAGAGTACATAAAATAGCCCAACAGGTTGTATACAAGAGTTCTATAATCTGTATATTCAACGTCTTCATAAAAATTCCTTAATAAATCTCTCGACATACTGTAGGTTACTGCGTGAATAGTTATGGCTTCCCAAAGTTCAAGCTCTTCGACTATTCCGTTAAAAAATCTTATTCTTACTGGGCTATAAAAGTCTACATTAAAAGTACAATCTGTGAAAAAATATAGGAAAAAGAATGATGCATAAAAGCAGTAATATTTTCTGTACACTTCTAACATTTTTGTAAGAGTAAAGGAGCCTTCTAAAAGTATTTCTTCCCTTTTTATATTCCTTTTTGTGAATTTGTCTACGCATCTATTACCCGTCCATAGAATATATCTATTGAAATTATGCCAGAATAGTTTTCTAATACGTTCTTCTTGATACATATTTAACCCGATAGTGCCATTTTTTATATTCCTAAACTCTATATTTGGATAATCGTTTACACATACAGGAACTTTTAAATCTAAATTTAACGGTATAAATGAAAAAACTATTCCGTTTTTTATTTTCTTAATTTTAAGCTCTCTAACCTTAGAGGTAATAAAATAAATTTTCACATTAAAACCTCCATTCAAAAGTTTCATAAGGTTTTCCTAAACTTATTCCCTCTCCCTTTAGCTTTGCTATAAGTAATCTATCTACTTCCTGCTCTACAAATACCTCAAGGGTTTGAAGTAGATTCTTTACTGGACTTTCTTCCACGAGGAAAACACTTAATTGATGATGTTGTCCTTTTTGTTTAGAGATTTTCCTTACTTTAGCTCTTCTATTTTCCTTTTGTATGTCATAGCATATTAACACTTTGCTCATTTTCCACTAAGACCTCCAAGAAGTTATTCAATATTTCCGAAAACAACCTTAAATTTTCTTCTTTTTTTCTTTCAAAGAAATTTAAAAATTTTTCAAATGAGTCTTTTTTCAGATATACCCCTGAGCCGTTCTGCTCAAAGTCTTCTTTGACAAATAGTTTATTGTTGAGAGCTTCAAGTATATGGTAAGTAAGATGAGGACGGATAGGCTCTAAAAGGTCGGAACAGAAGGAAGCATGTCTTCCTCTTTTAACATGAATAAAGGAAATATAGGGGTCGTATCCACAAGACAATACAATGGGTAAAGCCAAGCAGTAATTAAACGTGTAGTAAAGACTAAGGAGTGCATTTACTTCATCTTTGGGAGGTCTGTATTCTCTTTTTTGGAAATCAAGAGGAACTTTTAGTCTTTTTCGGAAAGCCTCAAACATAGCGGAGGATACAAAACCCTCAATTCCTAAAAGATTTTCCACTTCCTTCTGCCTTTCAAGGTTGTTTTTGTAATCCATTAAGTTCATGCCGAATACCTTTTCTATTTCCTCTATTTTTCTTCTAAGTAAAAACTTAGCCACTTCTACTCTTCTTTTTAAATAGGCTTCATACTGATAAAACCTTACTCTTTGATTGCTGGGAAAGAAATCGGCATAAAGGACTCCTTTGAGAGTACCGTATCTTGAAAGGAAAAAGGTTGGTATCTTTGCTTTTAGAAGTTTGTTTACAAGCTTGGAGCTTATATTCCATTCACCCATCAGTATTAGTGAATCAACATACTTGAGGGGAACTACTGTTTTTTTAGAAAATCTTGAAACACAAAGCCTTTCATTGGATACATACAAACTTGCAGGAGAGATAACTACAAATACTCTTTTCATTCTTCCCCTCAAAGAATTTGTATATCCCAAGGTTGTATGGGATAGCCTTTAAATACTGTTATTTCCTCAATAGGATAGAAGAAAATCCTATCGGTTTTAGGGTTTATTAAAGGTTTGATAATTTCTTTTAAATCTTCAATTTCCTTTCGGGAAGCCTCAGGTATATAAAACACACTGTATTGAATCCTGTACCCGTATTTGATCAAAATGTTGGAAACTCTATTTCTTATTTTGTTTGAAGAAATGTCATATGCAACTATCCACTGCATTCATTTAATGAAAAATGAAAAAGTAATAAAAATCCTGACACCCTTATATAACCTTTTTTGAAAATGTCAAGGGAAATCGAATATCCTGATATAAATCATAAAAAATAAGGTAGGTTTATAACAAAATTGAGAATCAAGGGACTTAAGA
>DQTK01000091.1 GCA_015662815.1 Aquifex aeolicus
CTTATAAGGAGAGTAGATAAGTTATTTATAGGCGGTGCTATGGCCTTTACATTCCTGAAAGCCATGGGGTATAAAGTCGGAAGCTCTTTAGTTGAAGACGACCTGCAAGATGTTGCAAGGGATTTAATAGATGTAGCCCAAAAACTCGAAATAAAGTTATACCTCCCGGTGGATTTCGTTATAGGAAAGGAAGTTTCCGAAAATACACCTACCAAAGTAGTCCCTTGGCAAGAAATACCCGAAGGATGGATGGGACTCGATATCGGTCCGGTTTCCGTAGAACTTGTTAAGGAAATAGTTTCTGATGCCCAAACCATAGTTTGGAACGGCCCTATGGGAGTTTTTGAAATAGATAAGTTCAAGCACGGAACAATAGAGGTGGCAAAATTACTTGCCCAGTCTCCTGCACTCACTATTGCAGGAGGAGGGGATACGGACCATGCAATCCACAAAGCAGGGGTTTATCACGCTTTCGACTTTGTATCAACAGGAGGAGGAGCTTTCCTTGAACTTCTTGCAGGTAAAGAACTTCCTTGCCTTGTCAATCTCGACAATAAGGAGGAATAAATGCCTTTAACTCCCACGTCTAAACCTCTAACCGTTAAAGAGTTCGATAAAGCTCTTTGTGGAGTTTGCGGTGGGTGTTCCTCTGCTTGCGGTTATATAGCCTACTTAAAGGAAAATACACTTGTAGATTTATACGGTCATCCTCATGACCCTAACGGCATAGGGAGTTTCTGTACAAAGGGAATTACATATATACAGGAAATCTCTACAAATCCCTTAAGGATATCCGAACCCATTATGAGAGAAGGAAATAGCTACAGGCAAATTTCCTACGATAAGGTTATAGATATATTGAAGGATTTATCTATGGGAAGAGTTGCGGTATTTCTGGATAGATTTGCAGGTTTAGAGGAATACTTGATAGTTAAAGAGTTCACCGATGAAGTATACTCCGACAGCGTTTACTTGCCATTTAAGCAAACTTCCGTAAGGGCTCAGGAGTGGGTAAATAAAAAGGCTATTCTTATCTTTGAAGCAGAGCCGACTTTTTCCGAAGTAATGCTTACCCGGTGGATAGTGGATGCCTTTGAAAAGGATGCCTTTATATTTTCCGTAGGAAGCAGGTACACTACGGTTTTTCAAAAATCAAAGGAAAACATACTCACAACCCCGGATAAAACTGTAGAGATTCTGGAAGCTATAGCGGAAGGTAAATACGAGGAAAAAATTACTAAGTTTTTAGAATATTTCGGAAAAGAAACTGTAGTCATAGTAGGAGATACACTCCTAAGAAGTCAATTCAAAAATAGAGTTTTAAAAGCTGTAAAAACCCTTAGGGAACGCTTCGGAACGGATTACTCTTTTGTAGGAAATATTACACCTTTTCCCGTAAAAAGCTTGGAAGAGTTTATTGAAAATATAGAAGATTTCGAGTATATACTCACTTTTGGAAATCCTTTTATTTATTTATCTGAGGAAAAATTAGAAAAAATTAAATCTAAAACAGTTATAAACTTTGCCTATTTTCCCACAATTACAGCCAATTACAGTAACCTCGTAATCCCAAGAACTATATTCTCTGAAAGGAAGTTTATAGTAAAAGGTTTCGGCTTTTTAAGTTATTCTCCCAAAATTTTAGAAACAAAAATTCCACAACCTCACGAACTTCTTATTAAGGCAACAAAACTGAAATACAATTTGGATACTTTTCTAAAGAATTTTGGAGTTTCTATAGAAGAGATAGAAGAAAAAGAAGGCGGAGTAGATTTGAAAATGAAAGATATTTTGGATATGACCTTTGAAGATGATACAGAAGAGGAAAAAGGAGAGATTTGGATACTTTGCGATAACTCCCTTGTTGAAGAATTAGGACATTGGCATTTATGGACTCACGCAATAGAGAGGAACCAATTTGCCTATGTTAATGAATCAACAAAAGAAAAGTTAAGTATCGGGGAAACCATTAAAATAAACTCAGCCGAGTTGAGAGTTAAGATTAACAACAACATTGCGGATAATGTTATATTTATCCCTAACGCTTTTGAAGAATTCCAACCCTTTGAACCCGGAATAAGGGCGGGGAGGATTTTGAAAAAACCCTTCTGGCGCTTTGAAGCTTTTTGAACTTTTAAAAATTTTCCTAAATTTATATGTATGAAGATTGAAAAACTGTCTGAAAAACAGAAGGAATTTCTAAAAAACGTTTTTGAAGTTGATACCCTTCCCGAAGATAAGCCTCTGGAGATTTTTTTAAGTGAAAAGGGATGCAAACTCTATCAATGTAAAGGATGTGGGAAACTTATTTTTCATGACAATTATGAATTTTGGAACCTTACGGACTGTTGTGATGATAATTCAGAACTGGCTGAAGATGGAGTCTTATGTGAGGTATGTTATGCGAGGAGTCCGGAAAATTTAAAATATTGGGTTTTCTTTAAACCTTCTTGGTATCAAAAGGTTGATTTTAAAAAATAATGCCCGGTTTTAAGGATATTGAGGAAGTTAGAAATTTTATAAAGAAAACTGACAGAGACACATCCATATACGTTGGGTGTGATTCGAGACAACAAAAGGATAAAACTGTTTTCGTCACGGTAATTGTAGTGCATCTGAGTTCAAAACACGGAGCGAAGGTTTTCTGGAAGGTAGAAAAAATCCAAAAGATTATTTCTTTGAGGCAAAGACTCATGGAGGAAGTAAGCAGAGCAGTTTACCATGCACTCCTGATTGCAGATATAGTTGAAAATAGACATTTTGAGATTCACCTCGATATAAATCCCGATGAAAGTAGAGCTTCAAGTATAATCCTGAGGGAAGCTGTGGGTTATGTCCTTACTCAAGGTTTGAAACCCGTTTTAAAGCCCGACGCTATAGCTGCTTCCTGTGCGGCGGATTACATAACCGATAGATACTAATCTATGTCTATAAACCTATATTCACTTCGAAGCTTTTAGAGTAACACCTCAGGTATCTGTAGAACTCTATTCTGAAATTTAAGATTAGTCCTTCCTTAAAGCTGAATGAGATGAAGGAATTCTCAAGATTGTACGATACCGTTCCTTCTTAGAAGACAATAGTTGAATAGGAGAAGGGATACCTCCGGAGGAAACGGTCTTTGAAATACCTCCCACCTTGTTCCTATGTAATCCCTGCCATATCTCTTGTGAGCTTTGCACATCAGATAATGTCCTTCCTTCCTCACTTCCCTCCTCAAAAATCATTCACTGCTTGTCCCCGACGGATTTCCTCCTTTCACCCTTATCCCCTCCCTCTTTGCTCTCTCTAAACCTCACCTTCCTGTAACCTTTCAACTCCACACGGTAGATTAGGAACCCCGCATCAGTGTGCAATAAAAAATATAGCAAAATCAATAACTTATTTCAATACCGA
>DQTK01000003.1 GCA_015662815.1 Aquifex aeolicus
AAAGTATATCAAATTCCTATAATAGTTATAGATTATGTAGATCCAAATGAAAGAGAATTAGCTGAAGCAATAGTAGAAAAAATATCACAAGAGGGGTTTATTCCTTATGTATCTGATAAAAATTTACAAAGTATAGGTTTTTCCAAATGTAAATAGTACTGCTTTATGATTCAAAGCTTTATCCCATAAGGCGAGAAGCCAGTATACATAGACTTATACAGATGCCTTTAGAGTATGTAAGATTCTTGGGATTAAGTAGCTGGGGAAATTTCATTTGTTTGCTTGTTTACCTTTCTGCTTTGGGGGTTGCCTCCTTTGTTCTACCTTAATTTCTCACCCGGCGTATTTGATTAATATTAATCAAAATATTCAATATTAAATTTCGAGAAGGAGGGGATTATGTTTAAAAAATTTGTAAAGGGTATTTTTTTAGGAATGTCTATATTTTCAGGATTATCATTTCCCATTGCTTTTGAATACCCGTATATATATAAAGATCCGAGAATAATGGGGATGGGTGGGGCATTTACTGCCGTAGGAGGGAACACTTCGTCCTTATTTTACAATCCTGCAGGTTTAGGAAAAATTAAAAAAGATGCAGGTTTTAAAGTTGATTTGATAGGATTTACCGGTAGTATAAGTGAAGATGCTTGCAATTTCCTTCAGGACTTTCAAGATGCATTAGATGTAGGAGACCGAGATGGTGATGGAGACGATGCCGATGACCAGTTAAAAGCTGTAAATGAGGTCTTAAGAAAATACAGGGGGAAAACGCTTCACTATTCCCTTAATACTTTTCCAAATGTAGCTAAAAGGTTTAACAGATTTAGTTTTGGTATAGGGGCTTTAAGATCTATACGCTTTGATGCTATACCTCACCAAGGTTTTGGAAATACAGGAATTTTAAGTGTAGACGCTGATATTATGTACGGAGGCATTGGTGGGTTTGCATATAGCTTTTTAGGGAATAAACTTTCCGTTGGAATAGAGATAAAGTATTTCCATAGGGAAAGAGTTTTTAAAGATTTCACAGCGAGAGAATTAATAGAGAATGAAAATAATCTTGAAAATTATATAGAAGATGAGGTAAGGAAAAGCGGGTCGGCTATATCCGGAGATATAGGTGTAATTTATACTATTCCCTCACTTGTGTACGGGATTGATACATCTCTTGGTATTTCATATATGAATATAGGGGATTTAGATTTTGGAGATGCGGGCAAAATTCCATCTACGTTAAATGTAGGTGTAGCGCTTACTAAAGAAAGAAAGAGTAGATTTCTGAACAAGCTTACATTTGCTTTTGATATAGTAGACATAACAAAGAACTATGAAGAGGATGAAGATTGGGGAAAAAGGTTGAGAGCTGGTTTTGAATTAAATGTATGGAACGGGAAGCGGAGTGATTTTATACTCAGATTAGGTTCATACCAAGGATACCTCACGGCGGGTGCAGAGCTGCGATTTGCCGTTATAAGAGCCGTATTTACCACTTATGCTGAAGAAATTGGAGCCTATTCGGGACAGGATGATAACAGAAGATATATGTTTTCTCTCTATATAACGTGGTAATGCATTCGCCTTATGGCTCCCACACCTCTTTTATTTCGTACTCTACAATTTCGCCTGTAAAACTCTCAAACCAGTATTTATTACCTTCTCTTTTCTTTAAATAATTGGGAAGCAATGGAACTTTTCCCTTTCCGTTGGGGAGATCTATCGCATAGGTCGGTATACCAAAACCGCTGAGTTTACCTCTCAGAAACCGCATTATCTCAAGACCTTTATCCACACTTGTTCTAAAATGGATAGCTCCTTTTATCGGATCACAATGGAAAAGGTACTGAGGTTTTACCTTAATCCTAAGGAGTTTTCTAAACAGTTCCAGCATAATTTCCGGCTTATCGTTTACACCTTTGAGTAAAACTGTTTGATTGTTTACGGGAATACCTCTTCTCAGAAGCCTGTCAACAGCTTCTTGAGCATATTCTGTTATCTCATTAGGATGATTGAAATGTGTATTTATCCAAATAGGAGAATACCTTTCAAGAATATCCAGAAGATCATTTTCAAAAAATCTTTGGGGTGCGAGGACAGGGAGCCGTGTACCAAAGCGGATTATCTCAACATGTTTAATTTCTCTAATTTTTCCAAGAATATACTCAAGTTTTTCATTGGATAGAGAAAGAGGTTCTCCTCCCGAAATTAAAACGTCTTTGATTTCTTCATGTTCTTTTATATAGTTAATCATCCTATCTATTTCTTCCCTTGTCCTTGCTCTCTCTCCTTGAGAGAAAATCCTTTTTCTCATACAGTGTCTACAGTAAACCGCACAGAAAGTGGTTAAATTCAGCAAAACTCTATCCGGATACCTGTGGGTGAGTCCCGGAATTTCTCCCTCTTCGTTTAATGCATTGGGCTCTCCAAGAGATTGTATCTTCTCATCAACTTCTACTTCCCTTGGAATAGCTTGAAGTCTTACAGGGTCATTAGGATTTTCCGGATCTATCAAAGATAAGTAATAAGGTGTAATTGCAAAGGGATACAGTCCCTCTGTTTTTCTTATACCTTCTTCCTCTTCGGGAAGTAGCTTTATATATTTTTTCAACTCTTCAATGTCTTTTATTCTGTTCTGAATTTGCCACGAGTAGCTTCTCCACAGTTCTTCCGGAACATCCTGAAAAAACCTACGCATATAGATTAATTATCTTTGTTTGTATCTCCTAAGTCTCTTAATACGCTCAAGATTTTTTCTTTCTTCCGGAGAGACCAAGTTAACGGCAACTCCTTCTCTTCCCATTCTTCCAGTCCTGCCTATCCTGTGAAGATAAATCTTAAGGTCTTCGGGAAGATGAAAGTTTATAACCGCTTCCACTTCTCTTATATCTAGTCCTCTGGAAGCAACATCCGTAGCAACGAGAACCTTTACTGTTCCCGCTCTGAATTTCTTTAGAATTTCTTCCCTCTTCCTTTGCGGAAGGTCTCCGTGAATAGCTTCCCCGCTAATTCTCTTCTTTCTTAGGTAATCGTTCAAAAACCTTGCATCTCTCTTTCTGTTTACAAAAACTATAACCTTTTTGAAGTTAACAAGAAGCTCTTCGAGGAGTTCCAGTTTTTCCTCAATAGAGAAAACTTTAAGTGTTTTTTCCTCTATCTTAGGCTCGAGTTCTTTAGCACCTATTTTTATAAACTCAGGATTATTGGTGTATCTTCTGGAAAGTTCTACCACCTTCGAAGGAAAGGTTGCAGAAACAAAGAAAACTTGTTTCTCCTTGGGAGTTTTTGAATAAATGAAATCTATGTCTTCTTTGAAATTCATATCAAGCATAACATCAACTTCGTCAAGTACAAAATACATTACATTGTCTAGTTTTAGAACTTCTCTATTTATGAGATCCTTAACTCTACCCGGTGTTCCTATAACCACATTAACCTCTTTATTGCGTAAAAGTTTTAAATTATTTTGAAGCTTTGTCCCGCCATAAAAGGCATATATTTTCAGATTTAAGTTCTTTGCAAAACTCCTAAGATTGTCTCTTATCTGAATGGCAAGCTCACGGGTAGGAGCTAATATTAAAGCTTTTTCTTCTTGTCTGATATTGTTAAGTATAGGAAGTCCAAAGGCTCCTGTTTTTCCGGTACCTGTTTTTGCTTGTATTAGACAATCTCTTCCTTTAAGGGCAATAGGAATTGTTTTCTCCTGAATAGGAGTGGGTTTTTTAAATCCTATCTCTTCCAGATTTTTCCTTATTTCTTCCTTTAACAATGAAAACATAACTCCTCCTTAAATTTTCAGATGGGATTTAAAGGAA
>DQTK01000047.1 GCA_015662815.1 Aquifex aeolicus
CAAGAATTCCCGGATGAAGAAATAGAAATATTGAAAACTAAATATGAAATACTAAAAGGTATTTTCTTTTTAAGGAAAGAAAAGGAAAATGTAAAGCTGAAGAAGGAAATAGAAAATATTCTTTCAGAAATCCTAAAGAAAGTTGATAGCTTACAAGATTTTAAATGGATATTCAAAGAAGGTATATCTGTGAATATCCCCTCTGTAGTTCTTTCTTCAGCATCTAAAATAATAGCTTCCTCTCAGGACGATGAGGAAAGGAAAAATTATATAAAGAAGGTTATAGAGTATGCACTATGGATTCAAAATTATAAATTAGCCAAAACGCTTATAAGTATATACGCCACAAGCTATACAAATGATGAAGAATTTACAAAATTTATCTTAAAATCCGCTCTTTTCACTGGAGATACTGAATTCGCCGCAGAGATAGCAAGTAGAATACTCAGTAAAATAGGGGGAAATTAATGCTAATTATCTTGTTATCATTGATATTTCTTTTCCATTCCTTTTCTTTTGCAAATATAAAAAGTTTTTATTGTATTCAACTATACACTTCGAAATCTAAAGAAAAATCAATAAAATATTATGAGTTTGTAAGAAATCTACCAGATGCACGTATTGAAAAAGTAGGTAAATATTATATTTTAAGAGTAGGTTTCTTTCAAAAGAAAGATGAAGCAATAAAGATACTTAAAAAAGTAAAAAAAATATTTAAAGATGCCCTCCTAAGGAAATGCTACTACATCCCGAAAAGGATAATTTATCCTAAAGGAAAAGTGAAAGAAAAATATTTTTCAAAAGATGAAGAGTTATACAATCTTATGATTTCCGCTTTTTTAGGGGCTAAAAAATTAAAGGAAGCTGAAAAGGTACTAAAGATAGCTATATCAAAATATCCGAATAATCCTTATTGGTGGGAAATGTACGCCAGAGTATTAATTTGGAACGGGAAGCCGGAAAAAGCTCTGGATGTATACTTAAAAGCCTTTAAACGTTTTAAAAGTAAAGAATTTGCACAAAAAGCATTGAATCTGGCTTTATCCTTTAGAAAATACAATATAGCTGCAGAACTAATGAAGTATCTAAAACTACCCTTAAGAGTGAAACAAGTCATCTATGAAAATTTAGGAGAAATAGAAAAATTGATAATAGTTCTTGATAAATTGGGAACAGAAGAAGCACTTTTTGAAGAAGCTTATATACTGTTTAATTTAGGTGAAAATGATAAAGCTTTAAAAGTGTTAGAAAAATTAGAAAAAAGATACGGATTAAACGAGAAGGTTGTTCTACTCAAGGCTGATATTTTTTATGCTAAGAAAGATTTCAGGAAAGCTTTAGAAGTCCTAAAGAGTTATATCAACAGAGCTTCCGATAAGGATATAGAATTTTGGGAAAATTTCTCAGACCTAGCTTGGATGTTACAGGATTACAATGCTGTTAAGAAAGCATCGTTAAAGTTAATAGAACTAGGATCAGGAAAATTAAAGGATTATATAAGGCTTTCATTTATATATGCCTTTGAGGATCCTCGTAAAGCAATAGATATAAGTTTAAAAGGTTGGAGAAAATTTAGACATAAATTCCTATTGGAAAGAACATTCTATTTGGCTTTCTCATTAAAGGATTGGGATAGAATAATAGAATTATCTAAGGAAAAAAGTATAAGAAAGATAATTTTTAATGAAACCAATTTACTCATAATTTACTTAATAGCTTTACAGAAAACGGGAAAAATATACGAATCTTTGAAAATAATGGAATCTTATTTATCAGATAAATTTTCAAAAGATTTATTAGAACTATACATTTATAGCTTAGTTGAGATAGGGGATTTTATAACTTTAAAAAAAATCCTGAAAATGTATAAATATTATGAAACAGATCCTAAACTAGCTACCGCTTTTGTTGTAGCTTATATTTCTCTTCAAGAAGGAAAGAAAGCATTCTACATATATAAAAAGGGAAAGGTAAACGATATAGTTCTATACAGTAATATCTTAGATTTACTTGGCAAAGATCACTTAGCTAAAAAGTACAGATTTAGGGAATTTAAAAACCTCGATCTAAAGCTAAGAAAGAATCCTAATCTTATAAATGATCCTGAATTCTTAAGAGCTTACTTATCACTGGGTATTTATACTTTATCGCCTGTAAAGTTTGAAAAACTAATCGCAAAAGCTAAAAATGTTCTGTCTCCTTCGGTATGGAAGGATATTTATTTATCCTATTTACTATTTCATGATAAGAAAGAAAAGGTATTAAGATTAGCCAAATTTTACAAGTATCCTTTAAAACCTTGGATGTGGTTTAATTTAGCCTTCTGGCAGAATGATAAATACTTAATGGAAAGACTCATCAATAAGTACTCAGGCGTTCTACCGATTAAAGATCAAGTTGAGGTTTTAAGTACATTAGGTTTATACGGGAAAACCTTTACACTGGCATTTAAAGGCTTAGAAGAAAATCCTTACGATGTGGCATTGCATAGACAGTATAGAGATTTAGTCTTAAAAACTAAAGATGATGTTTCAACGGAAGCTTACTTTATTTCCAGAGAGGGTTTTTCGGGGTTAGGCTTAGATTTTAGATTAAGATTTAATTTTTTAAGAAAAAAATTATACGTAGGGGTTGAAGCCGGTTACTTAAAAACAATTTCCAGCAACTATCTTAAGGAACGGGTAAATACATCAAAGTTATATCTTTTTACACAAAGGAAGTTTAAAAAAAGCATGATATCTTTTCACATAGGTGTAATAGATAGAGTAAAACCTCGTATTTCAGCTTATTTTAAAAGTAATTTTCGTTTAAATAAAAAGCTAAATTTTTCTCTAGATTTAGGAAAAAACTCTGAAACTAATGAGACTCTATATTTATATATCGGTGGGATGAAAGACTTTCTAAAAGTTGACTTATCATTAGATGTTCTTAAAAGGCTTAGATATATACTTCGATCAGAATTTGCAAATTTCTACGCCACAGATAATACCTATTTAGGGTATGGGATCTATTTAGCTTCGGAATTGCATTATAAACTGAAATATAGATATCCCGATTACACACTTAAGGCTTATATCCAATATGGCACTTATAAGGAGAAGGAAAATAAGGGTATAATTTCCGATGTATTTTTATTTAAAGATTTTAAAGTACTACCAAAAGACTTTTTATGTTTCGGAATAGTTTTTCTCTTTGGGTATAATGACAGAGATTTCATATATTCCTGGAAACCTTTTATTAGCGTAGATGTAGGTTATAACAAAGGTTTACTTGTTAATTTATCAGGTGGTATTATGAAAAGTATCTCATATAGGGATTATCTATCCTTTGAAGCTGATATATCGAGAAACCCTTACGGAGTTAAAGAAACATTTTTCATTATAAAAACATCTTATAGGAGGTTATTTTAATACTTGAATAGTGCTTTAGCTATTAACGCCCCTCCGTAGGAAACCAAAGCCCAGATGATTAGAAGGAGCACAATGATTGAAACATTAGACCTGTGATAAGCTTCAAGTTTGCTTTTATCCATGATCCACCTCCCGAAAGATTGAAAGTAATTCGTTAATTTAAAATACTGGAACAAATAGTTTTAAAATTCAAGGTTTTAAAAATAAAACAGCGTTTTATTTAGGAAAAATCCAATCTTTAACTTACTGATATATAAGGAAAAGCTAATATACAATTAGAAGTTAATTTTAATTTATCTTCATATTTTTAAAATTTTATAAAATTGGTTCAAAATTTTTAAAACAGGTTTTTAAGTTTTTTCTAAAATTTTTCTGGATTCTTTGAATATAAAGGAATAAAATTTAATTTCAAAAAGGAGGTGTGGTATGACCAATGAAAAATCTGAAGTTCTTTTAAAAATTCAAGAAAAATATCATCCTCCGAAGGAAATAGTTGAAAGATGTTGGATTAAAGATTACGAAGAGGTATACCAAGAAAGTGTAAAAGATAGAGAAGGCTTCTGGGCTAAAGTTGCGGAAGAACTCTATTGGTTCAAGAAGTGGGATAAGGTTTTAGAATGGAATTTCCCATACGCCAAGTGGTTCGTAGGAGCTAAAACGAACATAACCTATAACTGTCTTGACAGACACGTGAAAAACGGAAAAAGAAATAAGGTAGCTTACATTTACATAGATGAAAACGATAATGAAAGGAAAATTACCTACGGTGAACTTCTGGAACTCGTAAATAGAATAGCAAACGGGCTAAAATCCCTAGGAGTAAAAAAGGGAGATAGAGTTTCCATATATATGCCAACAACTGTAGAAGCCATCGCCACAATGCTCGCCTGTGCGAGGATAGGAGCCATCCACAGCGTGGTGTTTGCAGGATTTTCAGAAGGGGCTCTCAGAACTAGGATAGAAGATGCAAAAGCTAAGGTCATTGTTACCGCAAGCTATACTCAAAGAAGAGGCAAAAAGATAGACTTACTTTCCGTAGTTGAAAGGGCTATAGATGGTCTCGGTTTCGTTGAAAAAGTAGTTGTATGGGACAGGGACGGAGATGCATTAAGTGAAAAAGGAGAGTTATTTGTAGATTTCAATGAAATGATAAAGAATGCTTCACCGGAGTGTGAACCCGAAGTTATGGACGCAGAAGAACCGCTGTTTATACTTTATACCTCCGGAACTACGGGAAAGCCCAAAGGAGTACTGCACACCACGGGGGGATACATGGTTCAGACCTACTACACGGCAAAGATAGTTTTTGACCTTCACGAAGATGATATATATTGGTGTACGGCGGATATAGGTTGGATTACGGGACATTCTTACATAGTGTACGGCATACTTGCAAATGGAGTTACATCCGTAATTACGGAAGGAGCACCCGATTATCCTGACCCGGGAAGATGGTGGAGGTATATAGAAAAGTACAGAGTAAATGTATTCTACACAGCTCCCACAGCCATAAGAATGTTTATGAGATACGGGGAAGAATGGCCTATGAAATACGATTTATCCTCACTTAGAATTTTAGGTTCTGTAGGAGAACCAATAAACCCGGAAGCATGGCTCTGGTATTACAAATATATAGGAAGGGAAAAATGTGTAATAGTTGATACATGGTGGCAAACCGAAACAGGAGCTCACATGATAACTACTATACCTTCTTACCCTGCAAAACCGGGAAAAGCCGGAAAGCCTTTCTTTAGTATAGAACCCGAAATAGTGGACAAAGATGGAAACAAGGTTCCTCCCAACACCGTAGGATTTTTAATCATTAAATCTCCTTGGCCTTCAATGCTAAGAACCTGTTGGGGAGAGCCTGAAAGATACGAAAAATACTGGAACACAATAAAGGGAGTTTACTTCGCCGGAGACTTGGCTTCCTACGATGAAGAAGGATACATAATGATACTCGGTAGAGCAGATGATGTTATAAACGTTGCGGGGCACAGAATAGGAACTATGGAAGTAGAAAGTGCGTTGGTAAGTCATCCTGCCGTAGCGGAAGCTGCGGTAATAGGAAAACCTCACGAGGTAAAGGGAGAAAGCATAAAAGCTTTTGTAGTCCTCAAGAAGGGAGTAAAACCCTCGGAAAAACTCATAGAGGAGCTAAAACTGCACGTCAGAAATGAGCTTGGACCTATTGCAGTTCCCGATGAAATAGAATTCAGAGA
>DQTK01000118.1 GCA_015662815.1 Aquifex aeolicus
CATAGTCTCGTGCTTCTCTCTTTAGTCCTTCCTCAAGCAAATTTTCTAAAATTTGTCTAATTGAGTGCGGATTTTTGTATATATTAATGATTTTTCTAAGTTCAGCTTCATTGAAGGGAGTTATACCGAGTGAATATATAGTCCCGAAAAAAAAGAGGAGCGAGACGAAAAATCTACTACTTCAAACCCGAGGTAATAGATTACCTTTTGGAGAAGTTAGGAAAAGGATAGATGATAGGAAGGTGAAGGGAACGAAACCGCGTGTGAGTATACAAAAAATATAACATCACCTCAAGTGAAGTGGTTTTCCCGTGAACCTATAATCCCCCCAAAAATCCCGGGAGATTCACATCCCTTGAGTTCCTAAGATAAAGCATTAATTCTCAATATTTTGGTTAGTTAGTACCAATATAAATCTTAAAAGGTTGACATAATCTCTGAAAATTAAATACACTAATCGTACAATCTTAAAATTTCAATATTTTTATAAAATACTAACCTGATTACTTTTAACGAGCCTATTTAAAAATTTTCCGATACCTTTTCTACCATTCCAAATCCGGCACTATTCTTACTCCCCAGCCCGGCTTCTAAGGCTATTCTTACTATTTCCTCTTCCCCATTAATCTTATAATAGCCTTCCCAAGCTTCAATCAGTGTCCCTTTGAAAACTATCTTCTTTTTGTAGTTTTTCTTTACCTTTACAGGTGCTATCTCTAGTTTTCCCTTGTAGGCTTTCCCGTATATGAGTTCGTATTTCTTTATTAGATTTTTCCTTAAAAGCTCGTAGAATTCTTCCTCCCAGGGATTTAGATAAATAAATCTTTTATCCCCATGTGGAGTTCTATAAACAGTAATAGGAGATAGGCATTTAATTATGATTTCCTCTTGTACTTTCGGTTTTAAGACTTCTACACTTTCTAAAGACATTCTGTTTTTTCCTAAAAATAGGTTTTCCTTTTTTAAAAATACTTTTGCCGTTGATGAAACTATATCCATCAAAGGTGAAGCAAAGTAAAGGGTTATTTCGGGTTCAAATATTATCAATCCTTTCTTTTTTACCTTTGCAACCTGCTTTCCTATTACCTTAGAAAATGTGAAAAGTTTAAACCTCCTCTTTCCATACGGGAAACCTATGTCATGAAGGAACTTGGAAAGAGTTGCATCCATATTTTTGTAAAAGAAGGCTTGAAGCATGTGATTGTAGTTCTTAGGGAGAATGATAGAACTGTTACCTCGTAATTTTATCTTTAAAATCATGATTTCTTTAGCTTAATCCACCCTAAGGGTTCGTAATTTGAAGTTATCCTTCTAGTTTTGGGCAACAGGTTTGTTTTAAAGTATTTTTCCTTCTTGTATATAAGCATTAATATGGTATGGCTTAGTCTTCCGGTAAAGCGTCCTATTCTCAAAAGCGGTTCATCTTCTTTATTTTCTTTCTTTAACCTCTTGTAAAAATCTTTCATTCTCGGATTTCTTCCCTCCCAATACTTTATTTCCCAATCTATTAAATCCTTTGAAAATTCATAACAACTTCTTTTCCAGCTTAATAACTCCTTTGCGTATCTATTCTCTCCCTTGTTTAATCCTTTAGTATTTATTTTTACCGAGAATTTAAGCTCAATATTAGGTTTTAAACACTCTACATATTCGGAAAATTTTCTCTTTGAATTAAATATTTCCACCTCTTCAAGTTGTAAATTTTCACAATCCACTATTTCCGTGTCAGAAATCAAGAGATATTTCATAAAGTCTTGAGAAGGTTCTCTGAAAATCTTATTTTCTAATTTCTTTGCTAAGTTTTTATCATTCTTTATCCTATGTCCCTGCAAAATAAGTTTCCTAAAATAATTCCAATTTTCATTTAGAATTTTATAAAGCAGTGCGGTTCTTATAGCTCCCTTTATCTCACTTCCCGGAATATAAACTCCTACTTGTCCCTTTTCGTAGGTTTTTATAAATTCTACAACCTCTTTAAATTTAAAGTTTCTAATATTAAAGCTTAATTTATATTTCGTTACTTCATCAAGATTTATGTTTAATTGGGAAAAATTTATCCTGTTTTCTTCAATTTGCTTTGTTATTAGATTTATTTTCTCCTCACTAAGGAGAGAGAATAACCTATCTAAGTTTAAAATCTTTATATAACCTTCAGTTTTTACATATTCAAGAGATGTAATTTTATGTCCGTTTCCTATATGAACGGGTGTTATCGTTTTGAGTAAAATCTTTTCCATCTTTACCACTCCAAGAAAATTGGGAATTCATAACCGTATTGGTAAATATTTTCGGAAAATCCCACGTTCTTTAAGATTCCCGCGAATTTATTATTTTCTTTTTTTACAATCAATGAACCCTCTGCCAAATAAAAGACCTTTTTCTTTATTATTTCCCTTGAAAAAGTAGCATCCGTAAAGCTTTTAAAGGTTTCCAATTCATACAAACTCCTCTCAATATCTATATTTTCCGTAGGAATTACAGGGGATAAGGTAATAAACCTTCTTCCGTTTCCTTCAAAAATTTTAGTATCTATATTAAACTCCTCTATCTTTATCTTTCCCCAACCTATGTTTTTGTTCCCTCCCAAACCGTTTTCCTCCATGAGCTTTAAAATAATTTCAAATTCACTTAAAAATTTTTCATCAATAAACTTAACTATAAAGTAGCTTTCTTTTAATAAAGAAGCTGTTTCGGTAAATAAACGTTCAGATTTCATGGTTATTCTATGTAAGGAATTTCTTAAAAAAAGCATTTGTTGCTGTTTAAGCTCAGATACCTCTTCATTTGATTTTACTAATATTCCCTTTCTAACCGAGCATTTATTTACTAAATCGTTATAGGTTTTTATTTCTCCATTTTTAAGGTCCTTTAAAACTTCCAATGTTGTAAATTTTGCCTTTTTAAAAGGTTTTCTTTTTAATTTTTGTATTATATTAACCTTCTCATTTTCCGTTTTAATAGAGGGCGCAGGAAATAAAGGTTTTTCCTCCACTATAGGGAAGGGTGAAGAGATAAGGAATTTAGGTGTTTGTCTAAACTCTTCGAGAAACTCTTGAAGTTTTTTCTTTCCGTGAATAAATCTATAATTCCAGCAAAATGCACCGAAAAGGGTAAAACTCCTTATTCTCGTTATCGGACTAAGATGTTTAATTCTGTAAGCCTTTATCATTTTTTGAAAACTTTATCTTCAATTTTCGCATAATCTATTTCTTGCTCTTTATATTCAGGGAGCTCTTTCCATATAACTTTATCAGGTTTAATTATCTCTACTCTTCCGTATCCCCTCGAACCGCTTCCCCCGAGGTAATCATCTTCAAGCATTCGCAACCCTTTATCCAACAATTCAAAAAGGGCATATCCATCACCTTCAAAAACTCGCATGGTTATGTATCCTTCAAAGACTGAACCGGGAATTACTCTTTCCATGTGTCTTGGATGCTCAGCATTTCCCCTTATTCTGTTAATTATATTTTCCGTTTTCAGTTCGGTAAAGCCTACTTCTAAAACCCTCTCCCACATATTTATTGTTTCTTCGGTTGGATAAAAGTCCTCGAATCTGAGTCTTACGGGTTCGGGTTCTTCTATGTTTTTAGCTTTATGCACTCCAAAGAGTTTGCAAACATTACACTTACCACACTGGCATGGTTCTCCCCCCCACTCTAAAGCAATTGGCTTACCCTTGTCCTCCGGTATTTCTACCCACTCAAGCAACGACCTTACTTTACCTTTTAAGGAAGAACCCGGAATGTAGGGAACATTTCTTAATTCTTTTCCGTTTATTTCGTATCTCGGTATCTTTACAACTACGTTATCAATTCCCCCTATTTCAATGCTTTCCTTTGAACCCCCTATGTGTAATCCGGTTTTTACTTTAATGCGATATCTTACCTTTAGAATACCTTTTAACTTCCTATCAAAGCTCATTTCTTACTCCCCTTTTGGATTGTAATATGTGTGATAAGCTACAATAGCCTCAAAAATTTTTTCAAACTTTTCAAAATTTTCTTTTGAAAGGTCTTCCGAAAGTTTTTTTAATATTGTTCTCATAAATTGATAAAAGTTTTCATCTATTAGTTTTCTTCCTTTTGCATAAGCGAGTTTAGGAATAAGACCTATAACTTTTACTTCAGCTACCTTTGAGATTCCCTCTCTTTCAATGAGGAGTTTTATATTCTTAACTTCCATAAAAAACTTCCTTAATTGTGTTCTTTTGAAATAGATACCCTTGGCTATAGCTTCTCCCAAGCCATTCGGTTGTAAAAACTCCTCCTCGTTTAATTCAGAGAAATTTATTTTTTCCAATTTTTTAATGATTTTTTTCAGTAAGGAATTGTAACGCTTTTTTAGTGTATCTTTATCTTTACGGACATTTAACCCCATTATTTCCCCGATAATCTCCCTTATTTCCTCGTCAATCAATTTTTTATTGTTCTTCAACTGTTGCATATTTAACCTCCCTTGTTCTTATCAAAACCAATTGTATAACTACATCTAAATTCTTAATAACATCTGTGGCTTTTAATTTTTTATACCCTTTTATTAATAACGTATCCTCAAAGAACTTCCTGACATCATTTTTCAGGTTTCTTTCTATCAAGTAATAAAGTTTAGGATAAATTTCCGCTTTGATTTTTCCGTTTTTTACATAGGTTCTGTGATACTCAAGGAGTCTATAAAGAACTCTTCTACTAAGCTTGTTTTCCTCTTCCCTAAACAGTTCCACAATTTTGTCTACAAGACTCTTTATATCTTCAAGGTAAACGGGTTCTCCGTAGTATTTATAATCCAGTACTTTTAGGTCATTTTCGGTTAAAATCTCCGTCAGGGAACTTCTTCCTGCTCCTTCAAACCACGGAAAGGTTTTACCCAGAATTGTAATACTATCCTTTATTGTTATTCTATCGTCTACTTTGAAGTAAGTCTTTTTAGATTGTTCTTCTAAAGAACCTACCTGATCTGCACAGAAGTTAAGCGATGCTGTCGGGTTTGCTATATATATCCCTCCCGAAAGTCCGAATTCTCTGTTTCTTGCTGTGTATTCTTCCAATTCCTCTCTGAGGGTTTGAGCAAATTCAAGGATTTTATCGTGGGGAGCTATGACAAAGAGGTCATCTCCGCCTGAATAAACTATGTAGATAAGAGTATCTACCGGAACCTCTTTATGGTTAAACCGTCTTGCTAAGGTGTTTATATATCCTGAGAAAAAGAGGTCTAACATTCTGCTAAGCGTTGCTATTCTAGATATGGTATACCTGCTTTTTTCGTCTTCTTCTTTTAGTCCTTCACTGAAAATAAGTCCAAGGTTGTCTACATCCGCTCTGAAGTAAGCGAGTTTTTTATCCCCTTCCGCAAGAGCACCGA
>DQTK01000121.1 GCA_015662815.1 Aquifex aeolicus
AGAACAAAGGAAGCAACCCCCAAAGCAGAGAGGTAAACAAGCAAACAAATGAAATTTCTCCAACCACTCAATTCTAAGAATCTTACTTTTGAAAATAGTCCCTTAAGCCCCTCTATAATCTCTATCCGCTAGAACATTATGTTTACTAATTTGACTGAGTTTTTCTATCAGTTCTTTTGCTCCATACTTTCCTTATTTTACTTTTTCTCACCCGGCGTATAACATATTAGATTCAAAATATTCGCATTTGCAAATCTGCAAATATATATGTTATTTGTTGGGATAGAATTTTACCGAAGAGATGAAAAAGGTATTATATAACTTATTAGAAAATGACCGTTCTTTTTATTTTTACATATACAATATTTTCTCCTTTTCTATACTTTTAATTTCGATAATTTTGACTCTATACGATGAATTTTACGGATTTCATTCTAAGATACACCAGATAGTAGTAAATATAGAGTTTATCGTAAGCGGAATAATAGCCTTTGAATTAGTAAGTAGGTTTATCTTAGCGGAAAACAAGAAAAAGTATTTGATAAACCCTATGACACTTGTAGATATAATAGCTTTAATTCCTCTATTTCAAATATTTAGAACAATACGTTTAATTGTTTTAATTGCAAGAGTTTTTCGACTTACATACAGATATAAATTCTTTTTTGAGTTTTTAAAAAATATATTCAGAGATTTCGGTTATGAGCTTGTATTTGTATTTGCTCTGTTCTTCGTATTTTTACTCTCAATTTTATTAATCACTTTTTCCGTTGAATACAGTAGTGGAAATCCCAATATAAAAACCCTTTTTGATGCCATATATTACGTGATAATAACTGCAACTACTGTAGGGTACGGGGATATAATACCCATTACTGGGCTGGGGAAACTCCTTGCGATGGTTCTCGGAATTCTCGGGCTGTTTCTTTTTTCCCTTATAACCGCTACTGTGAGTACAAGTTTCTTTCAGTATGTAAACATGTTAAAGTCGGGTATGCTAAGTTTTAAGGAGATGAAAAACCATATCGTAATATGTGGCTGGAATGAAACAGGTGAAATAATTATAGAAGAATTAAAAAAGTATTACACAAGCAGAGGAGAGAAGTTAAAACCTATAGTAGTTGTAACAGAACAAGAGCTTGAACCGAGGCAGGAGTTTTATTACAAAAAGGGAGATTTTGTAAATGAAGAGGTTTTAAAAAATGCAGGTACTGAACACGCGGATATGGTAATAATTCTTGCAGAAAAGGGATTAAACCTTACCGAAGATTCCATAGATGCTCGTTCAATTCTTTCAGCTATGTTAATAAGGGATTTGAACCCTAAAGCTAACATAATTATAGAAGTTCTTGCAAGGAAAAATGCCAAGACTATAAAGAGAAAAAAAATAGTCGATTACATAATCGTTGATGGTGAAGTTGTCGGCTATATGATTTCCAACTTCTTAAAGCAAAAGGATATACCTAAAATTGTGGATTTCTTTATGGATAAGGTGGACTATATAGAGGTGGAGGTAAAAGAGAAAAAATCTATAGGAGAACTTATACAAAGTCTCGAAAAGGGGGTAAATCTATTGGGGATAAAACGTGAAGGGGAGCTTATTCTTATGCCCGATTCGGATTTCGAAGTCGAAGCAAATGATGTATTAATTCTCATTAGAAAAAAAACTTAAAATTAAAGTCTATGGGATACAGAGTAGCCATAGTAGGAGCTACCGGAGAAGTAGGAAGGACTTTTCTAAAAGTACTTGAAGAAAGGAACTTTCCCGTGGACGATTTAGTTCTTTACGCCTCAGAACGCTCTGAAGGAAAGGTGCTCACCTTTAAAGGAAAGGAATATACCGTTAAAGCCTTAAATAAAGAAGGTTCTTTTAAAGGAATAGACATAGCTCTTTTTTCGGCAGGAGGTTCTACCAGTAAAGAATGGGCACCTAAATTTGCTCAAGATGGAGTTATAGTAATAGATAACTCTTCCGCTTGGAGAATGGATTCCGAGGTTCCTCTGGTAGTTCCCGAGGTAAATCCCGAAGATGTTAAGGATTTTAAGAAGAAAAGAATAATCGCAAACCCTAACTGTTCGACAATACAAATGGTTGTAGCGTTAAAACCAATCTACGATAGAGCGGGAATTAAAAGGGTTGTGGTTTCCACCTATCAAGCAGTTTCGGGAGCAGGTGCAAAAGCTATAGAGGATTTGAAAAACCAAACCAAAGCTTGGTGCGAAGGCAAAGAAATGCCTGAATCTCAAAAATTCCCTCACCAGATAGCTTTTAACACACTTCCACATATAGATGTCTTTTTCGAAGATGGATATACGAAAGAGGAAAATAAAATGCTTTTCGAAACTAGAAAAATTATGCACGATGAGAACATCAAAGTTTCCGCAACCTGTGTAAGGATTCCCGTATTCTACGGACATTCAGAAAGCATATCAATAGAAACGGAGAAGGATATTTCTCCCGAGGAAGCAAGAGACATATTGAGAGATGCTCCGGGAGTCATAGTAATAGATAACCCTCAAAATAATGAGTATCCTCTGCCCTTAATGGTACAAGGCAAGGATGAAGTTTTCGTAGGAAGGATTAGAAAGGATAGAGTGTTCGAGCCCGGGCTGGCAATGTGGGTTGTTGCGGATAATATAAGGAAGGGTGCTGCTACTAATGCAGTCCAGATAGCCGAATTGCTAGTTGATGAAGATTTAATTTAAAAATTCCTATAAGGAGGTCGTATCGTGGCAGAAATTCAACATGCAGATGAAGCTTTAGAGGTTTTAAAAAATGCTAAGGTAATTGCAGTAATAGGTATTTCTCCTAAACCCGAAAGACCTTCCTACTATACAACGGAAAAAGTTATAAAGAAAGGTAAGTACAAAATATACCTTATAAACCCGAGATATGCGGGACAGGAAATTTTCGGAATAAAGGTATTACCTTCCCTAAGGGATGTCCCCGAAACTATAGATATAGTTAATGTTTACAGGAATCCCGCCCACGCGGAAGAAGTCATAAAGGAATCCATCGAAGTTGGAGCAAAGTGTGTATGGTTTCAACTCGGTGCGGAAAATCCCGAAGTAATAGAGAAGTATAAAGACAAAATAAAGATAATTTACAACGCCTGCATAGGGGTAGAAGTAGGCTATTTATAACTTTTTTCCCTTTTAATCTTTTTATGTAAATTTAATGAATTAGGAGCGAAAAAGTTATGCTGGGATGGATAGTAAAAAAAATCATTGGGACAAAAAATGAAAGGGAAATAAAACGATTAAAGAGGTTCGTACAAAAAATTAACGAGCTGGAGAAGGAATTTGACTCTCTAAGCAATAAAGAATTAGTATTACTGGCTCAGGAACTCCATGACAGAATTAGACTCGATGAAGAATTGAAACAAAAAATAATTAAAGGGGAAATTACCGAAGAAGTTATAAAAGGTTTTGCACTTGTTAGAGAAGCTGCAAAGAGAACCTTAGGTCTTAGACATTTCGACGTTCAACTGATAGGGGGGTTGGTTCTCCACGAAGGAAAAATCGCAGAGATGAAAACAGGAGAGGGAAAAACTCTGGTTGCTACTTCTTCCGCCGTAATAAACGGGATAACAGATGAAGGAGTTCACATAGTTACAGTTAACGATTATCTTGCAAGAAGAGACGCTCAGTGGATGGGACCCATTTACAAATTCCTCGGTCTTGATGTAGGAGTTATAAATTCCGACGGAAAAACCTATCTTGTAGAATGGGTAGACCGAGAAAAGGTGAAGGAAGCAATAGAAAATGACCTGAGGGTTTGGCCAAAAGGATTCTTTGAAGAAATAATTCCCTCGGATTTAATAAATATAGACGCCAAAAAGATTTACTTTACAACCCTTAAAGAGGTAGACCATAGAAGAAAGGCTTACGAAGCTCACATTACCTACGGAACCAACAACGAGTTCGGATTCGATTATCTGAGGGATAATCTGGCTTTTTCTAAGGAAGAAATAGTACAGGTAAAAGGCCACAATTATGCAATAGTTGACGAAGTCGATTCAATTCTTATAGATGAAGCCAGAACTCCCCTGATAATTTCCGGGCCCTCTCAAATAGATACTCAAATATATTATATTGCGGATACAGTAGTAAAAAAACTTAAAAAGGAAGAGGATTTTACGGTAGATGAAAAACATAGAACCGTCAATTTGACTGAGAAGGGTATAAGGAAAATTGAAGAAATGTTAAAGATAGACAACCTATACGACCTTAAGAATATAGACCTTCTTCATGCAATACTTCAGGCTATAAGAGCTCACCACCTCTTCAAAAGAGACGTTCACTATATAGTTCGCGATGGAGAAGTGCTTATAGTTGACGAGTTCACAGGTAGAGTTCTTCCGGGCAGAAGGTGGTCCGATGGTCTTCATCAAGCTATTGAGGTAAAAGAGGGAGTAGAAGTAAAAGAGGAGAACCAAACCCTAGCTTCTATTACTTTCCAAAATTACTTCAAACTGTATAAGAAACTCGCCGGAATGACCGGAACGGCAGAAACGGAAGCCCTCGAATTTAAGGAAATTTACAGCTTAGACGTTATTGTTATTCCTACCCATAAGCCGATGATAAGAAAGGATTTACCCGACCTTGTTTTTAAAACCAAAGAAGAAAAGTGGGAAAGGGTTGTAGAAGAAGTTTTTCTTAATCACATATTCGGTAGACCCGTACTTGTAGGTACGGTATCAATTGAGGACAATGAAAAGCTTTCCTCTCTACTTAAAGATAAAAAGCTTTTGAAAAATATCGCAAACAGGGAAAGTTTTAGAAAGAGAGTTTATTCTGTAGCAGAGAAGCTCGGTATTTCTAAAGAGGATGTAGATAAAAAAATCCAAGAAATTATAAAAAAAGGTATACCTCACAATGTTTTAAACGCAAAACACCACGAAAGGGAGGCGGAAATTATAGCCCAAGCCGGAAGAATCGGAGCGGTAACCATAGCTACTAATATGGCGGGAAGAGGTACGGATATACTCCTTGGAGGAAACCCTGAATATCTTGCAAAACAAATATTGAAAGAAAAGGGAGTAAATCCCGAAGAGGCTACGGAGGAACAATTCAGTGAAGCCCTTCGGGAAGCTTACAGGATTACCGAAAAGGAAAAGGAAGAGGTTAGGAAACTCGGCGGACTGTTTGTGATAGGAACGGAAAAACATGAGTCCAGGAGAATAGACAACCAACTGAGAGGTAGAGCGGGAAGACAGGGTGACCCGGGAGAGAGTAGATTTATCGTATCGCTGGAAGACGACCTGCTCAGGCTTTTTGGAGGAGATAGAGTTAGTAAGTTAATGGATATGCTCAAAATCGAAAGAGGGGAACCTATAGAGAGCAGGATGGTTTCAAAAGCACTGGAAAACGCCCAGAAAAGGGTAGAAGCTCAGAACTTTCAAATAAGGAAAAGGCTTTACGAATTTGACAGTGTAATGAATATGCAAAGAGATGTAGTTTATACACTCAGAAGACAGATATTGGAAGGGGAAAATCTGGAGGAAACGATAGAAGAGTTTATAAAAGAAATCCTTGAAAGAAAAGTGCAAGAACTCCTTCCGGAAGATGACCCGGAACTCTGGGAACTTGAACCGCTTAAAGAGTTTTTAAAGGAGCTTACGGGCAAAGACATAGAAATCCCTCAAGTACGGGATAAAGAAGAGCTTATAAATCAGCTTTACGAAAAGCTAATAAAAATCTACAAGGAGAAGGAAGAGGAGATAGGAAGCAGTGAAGCGATGAGAGAACTGGAGAGGGTAATTCTCCTAAACATTCTCGATAACACATGGAGGGAACATTTACATACTCTTGATAAATTGAAGGAAGGAATTTACCTGAGAGGGTATGCAGGAAGAGACCCGCTTATAGAGTATAAGAAGGAAGCCTATGAGCTCTTTGAAGATATGATGTACAGAATGAAAATCCATACAGTTTCCACCTTGTACAATGTTCAAATAAAATCCGCCGAAGAAATTGAAGAAGTGGAAAAAGAAGAAGAAAAGAAGCACGGGGAATTGCTCAGAACGGCAGTTTTGCAGGGTGCAGAAGGAAAAAGTGATAAGAAACCAAGGCCCAAAACTCTAAAGGAAAGGCTCCAGGAAGAAAGATTGCGAAAAAGAAGAGCCAAAATGAAGAAGAGAGGCAACCAGTAGACTAAAATTCTACTTATGGAAAATATAGAGAATCTTGTGAAGAAATACGTAAAGCCAGGTTATGAGTACGAAATTTTCTTCGAAAGAAGGAAGAAATTAAAGATAGAAGTATCTAACGAAACTGTTGAGAATATATCCTCTTCCGAAGAAAGAGGAGTAGGAATAAGAGTTTTAAAGGATAAAAAATTGGGTTTCGCATATTCTTCCTTTCTAGGGGAGGAGGAAATAAGAGATACTGTCGAAAAAGCCATGGAAATGTGTGAAATCCAGGAAGCCGACAATGGGAATGAATTTATAAAAGAATTACTCCCTTCTCACGTAGTATCCATATACGATAGGGAAGGCTTATCTATACCCCTTGAAGAAAAAATAGATATTTCCATAAGTATGGAAAAATACGCAAAGGAACTGGACAACCGAATAAAAGGAGTGAGGAAAGCAACCCTTGCAGAAGTGGAATTTGAGATTTGGAGCAAAAATTCCTACGGCGTAGAGTTCGAATATAAGGGAACATCCTTTTCTTCTATGATAGCAACACTGGCAACAGATAAAGGAGATAGTGCCATATCTTGGGAGTATAGGGGTGCAAGAAGATTGAAAGATTTAGATTGGAAGAACATGGTAAAAGATGTAGTATTCAAAACCGTAAATTTACTTTACCCTTCACCTTTTGCGACAAAAAGTATACCGGTGGTATTCTTCAGAGAGAGCTTTGCAATGCTTTTAGAGGCTTTTAGTCCTATATTTTTGGGCGATTACTATATAAAAGGGAAAACACTTCTAAAAGACAAAAAGGGTCAGAAAGTAGCAAGCAACAAAATAAACCTTTTGGATGATGGAACCCTCTATGAAGGACTAATGACAGTTCCATACGACGCCGAAGGAATTCCAAGTCAAAAAAAGTTCTTAATAGAAAACGGAGTATTTAAGGGATTTCTACATAGTCTTTATACCGCAATAAAAGCCGAAGAAAAGCCAACGGGAAACTCAGTAAGGGGAAGTTATAAGGAACTTCCCTCCTCCGGGATAACGAACTTTTACCTTGAAGTTGGAAAATTTTCTCTGGAAGAACTTATCAACTACTACGATGAAGTTTTCTTAATCTTAGAAGTCATGGGACTTCATACGGTGGATACTATCTCAGGGGATTTTTCTCTGGGTTGCTCGGGAGTTCTTTACAGAAAAGGAAAAAGAGAGAAAACCGTACGTGGGATTACCGTAGCCGGAAATATTCTGGAACTGCTCAGCAACGTTGAAGAAGTAGGAAATGATATGTGCTTTTACGGGAATGTAGGTTCTCCTTCAGTCCTTGTAAAGGAGCTTACACTCGGAGGAGGGTGATGAAAAGACTTATTCTCCTTGGTATATGGTTACTCCTAGTCTTCTTCACAATCGCTTCTTTCTACGTATCATACTCTGCGTTTATTACTGAGAGGGATAGAAAAATAGCCGAAAACATTACAACTATCCTTATGGCACTTCCAGAAAAAAAAGCTATACTCCTTCCTCACTCCGAATTGATGGTTTTCAAAGTTATAAAGGGAAAGGAAATGTACATGAGTGCAAATACGATTAAACCTACAGATTATTCAAAGTTTGAAGCCGCGGTAAAAAGAATAGGAGATCTATCCGTTGAAGTCTACGTAAAGAAGGCAAGTATTAATGATTTTCTGGTTTTCTTAACCGCCAATCCGATATTCGGAGCTATGCTCAGTTTTATGTTTATTATTTACATGAGCTTCTTCTACCTTACAATCAACGAATTTAGGGAAGTAAAGGCAATAAAACAAGCTAGATTCAATAAAGAGGATATACTAAAAACTCTTAAGGCTATAAAAGTTCTTTTGCATACCGAGAAAATTCTGAAGGAGGAAAGTATAAACAAAGCTAAAACTTTACTTGATGAAACCATAGAAAAGTTAGAAAATAAATAGGAGGAAGAATTAATGAAAATTTTAATTATTTCCTTTGATAAAAATCTTGCAGATAGCTTAGAAGCTCTACTTACGGATCACGATGTATTTACTGCAAAGAA
>DQTK01000153.1 GCA_015662815.1 Aquifex aeolicus
CCGGTAACCTTCCATCTCTTTTCTAACCTCTTGAAAATGAAGAATTTACTGAGGATTAATAGTAGAAATGACATAACGAAGAGGATTAGAGCAAGGTAGTAAAGAGAAGAAAGGTATAAGTCTGTATCCGCTTCCGTGAATTCGTTTGCTATGCTCACAGTTATAGTTGTAAGTTGGTCAAGGAAGGAAGTCGGGATTTTATGAACATTTCCCGTTAAGAATGCAACAGCCATAGTTTCCCCGAGAGCTCTCCCCACGGACAGAATTATACCTCCTACTATTCCCGGAAAAGCATAGGGAATGACTACATCTTTTATGACTTCCCATTTAGTTGCTCCCATTCCGTATCCTGCTTCCTTGAGGAGTTGGGGTGTCATCTCAAAAGCATCTTTTACAATAGTTGCCATAAAAGGGATTATCATTATCGAAAGTACTAAACTGGAAGTAAGTAGGTCTATACCCGTAGGTATTCCGTCAACTAATTTCCCAATAACGGGAACATCCAAAAGCAATTCCTGAAGAAAAGGTTCTACGTAATCCGCCATAACGGGAGATACAACAAAAAAACCCCACATCCCGTAAATAATACTTGGGATAGCTCCGAGGAGTTCTACCGCTGTTATAAATACAGGCTTAAGAGGTTTAGGACTGAGTTCTGTAATAAATATGGCTACTCCTATACATACGGGAATTGCAATAAGGGAAGCTATAACCGTAGTAAGCAATGTTCCGACAATTGCCGGTAGTCCTCCAAAAATTTCTCTGACCGGGTCCCAAACCTCCGACCCTATGAAACCGGTGACTCCGAATTTCTCGATAGCTATCCAGGCTTCCTTTAATAAGGAACCTCCTATTATAACGGGATATAAAAGCCCGAGGAAAAGGGCTACGGTAGCTAAAGCAATGAAAACAACTTTATCTATTATCTTGTCCCTTCTTCTGTAGGTATGTTTATTAATACCATCCATTTTTCTTCCAGTATTCCCTTATCAGATTCTTTACATTATCAGGTAAAGGAACATAGTGTAGCTCTAAAGCTATTTTATCACCTTTCCTATATGCCCAGTCAAAGAATTTGACAACTTGCTTATTTATTCCTTTTCTATCTTTATCTTTTGCAAGAAGTATAAATGTTGCACCTGCTATAGGGTAAGCATCTTTACCCGATTGCCATGTAAGTATTTCGTAGAAATCTTTATCGGGACTCCATTTTGCATTTGCAGCAGCAGCTTTAAAGGTCTCTACGGAAGGCTTTACAAATCTTCCATCTTTGTTCTCTAATGTAGCAACTGCAAGCTTATTCTGAAGAGCATACGCATATTCTACATATCCTATAGCACCTCTTACCCTCCTTATATAGTTAGCAATTCCTTCGTTTCCCTTCGCCCCTATTCCTGTAGGCCAGTTTACAACTTTACCGTATCCTACCTTCTCTTTCCATTGGGGACAAGCTTTAGAGAGATAATTGGTGAATATCCACGTTGTTCCTGAACCATCACTTCTCCTTATTACCGAAATTCTTCTGTGGGGAAGATTTACATCGGGATTGTGCTTCTTTATACGTGGGTCATCCCAGTATCTTATCTTTCCAAGGAAAATCCCACATATAGCTTCTGTAGAAAGTTTAAGTTCTTTTACACCCTTTAAGTTATAAGCAATAGCTACACCGCCTATTACGGTGGGAAACTGAGCTAAGTTGTGTTTTTTAGTCTTTTCAGGAGAAAGTGGTGCATCCGATGCTCCGAAATCCACGGTTCTACTTACTATTTGCCTAATTCCTCCACCCGAACCTATTGACTGGTAATTAACTTTTATTGAGGTTTCCTTGTAATACTCAGCAGCCCATTTCCAATAAAGGGGTGCCGGGAAACTCGCTCCGGCACCATTTATTATCTTTTCTTTACCCAGGGACAACGTAGGAAGGGTAAAAAGTGCTAATACCCCTATTAGAAAGTTCCTTCTCTTCATGGATTCACACCTCCTGCCTTATTAGTATTTTTACAAGGGAATTGTTAAGATTCTGTTAAGCTATACAAAAGCTTTTAAAATTTTTTTTGAGATGGAAACCAAAGGTAAAAAAGGAGTAAAAATAGACATTAAAAACTTGAACTTTTACTACGGTAATTTTCACGCTTTAAAAAACATAACATTTCCTATATACGAGAAGAGGATCACTGCAATAATAGGTCCGTCTGGATGTGGAAAAACGACACTGCTACGCTGTTTTAACAGAATGCATGACCTTTACGAAGGAGCCCGTTACGAAGGAGAGGCTATTTTATATCCTGATGAGATAAACCTTATAGGAAAGGATATAGATCCGATTTTGGTGAGAATGAGAATAGGAATGGTGTTTCAAAAACCTAACCCTTTCCCAAAATCTATATACGACAACGTAGCTTACGGACTAAGACTGCGGGGAATAAAGAGGAAGTCAATACTCGACGAACTTGTGGAAAAAGCTCTTATAGACGCTGCCTTATGGGATGAAGTGAAAGATAGATTATATGAGAACGCTTATTCCCTTTCCGGTGGTCAACAGCAGAGATTATGTATAGCGAGAGCTATAGCTCCAGAACCCGAGGTTCTACTTATGGATGAGCCAACCTCTGCACTCGATCCCATATCTACGGCAAAGATAGAAGAACTTTTAGAACAACTGAGAAAAAAACTCACTATAATAATTGTTACCCATAATATGCAACAGGCAGCAAGAATTTCCGATTTTACAGCCTTTATGTATATGGGAGAACTCATAGAGTTTGGTCCGACGGAAAAAATATTCACCAAACCCGAAAAGAAGCTAACGGAAGATTACATAACGGGAAGATTCGGTTGATTAATCACATTGAACTTGCCTGCTTTTTATCCTTTCATTTATTACGGAGGGAAATGTTATGCAGTTAATGGATCCGGAAAAAGTGAAGAAACTTCTTGAAAAAGCAAAACAAAAAGGGTAGATTGCGGATCAAAACGCTGAAATAAAATTCGTAATTCTTGACCTTCAACCCAAATGGATGAAATGTAGAAGAACAAAGAGGCTTGTTTTTCAGTTTCACATGCTTGGAGATACAGAGAACAAAACTCTATGCGAGAAAACCTTTGAAGAATATCAAATTCTTCCTGAAAGACAGGAAAACCTTGTAATTACTCAAATCAATATGATACCGGGAGGTTTGGGAGTTCTCGTATTTTTTGACCTATGCCCCGATTGTTTTGGGAATGTAAACAGGTGTGAACCCCTCCAAGAGGGAGAAAAGGAAAAGTTAAGGGAGGAAGGACTAACAAGTTGAGATTATAATTACATAAATCTTTTTCAAAAGGGAGTGGTTCTATGTATAAAACTTATATTTTTTTTACACCTGTTTTTTGTAATAGTTTGGATAGGTGGAATGTTTTTTAACCTTCTGTTTTTAACACCCGCCCTTCGTTCCGCGGAAGAAAATTGTAGAAAGGAAATAGCTCCCAAGGTTCTCGGTAAATTCTTCTGGACAGTTTGGCTTTCAGCAATAATCTTTTTTGGTACCGGTATGGCATTGTGGCATAAGTTTAGGCCCGACTTTTTCACAAACTCTTTATTTCACTTTAAACCCTTACTTTTTTGCCATTATGGTTCTGAATTTTATATATGTCCATACGCTGGGTGAGAAAAAGTAAATTTGCTCTCTCTTAATTTCTCACCCAGCGTGTGTAAAAGAATATTATTAATATGTTAATATGGAGTTCTTCTTTTTTATTGACGTTTACGCAGACAGAGAGCTTATTGACTATTACATTATAACTTTTAAGCTTGATGACCTTTCCTCTGTAGAAATTACCGATCAACAAGACAAGTTCTACATAAGGGGGGTCAAAGACTGGGAAAAATTTAAGAAGGATGCTTATGATATAACACTCTATGAAATGGGAGATGAAATAGACCGTTTCAAGGATATTGAAACAGCTCTCAGGGAAGCTTATAAAATTGCTATCGGAGAAGGTGCAAGGAGAGGGGCTAAAAAAATTGTTCCCGCTATAGGTTTTGGAAATCCTCCTCCTAGCGTTGTGGAAAGAGTTTATCCTGGAAAACTGGAGTTTGAAAAGTTTCCTGAAGACTTAGATTCTTTCCTTGACAAGATTGTTAAAGAAACTTTTATGGAAACAACAGGAGAGAGGTCGAAAGATGACGATGAAATCCATTTCTGAACTCCTTGAAGAACTTACACCGAAAAAGGTCGTAGAGGAATTGAACAAATACGTAATAGGGCAAGAAGAGGCAAAAAGGGCTGTTGCAATTGCTCTTAGAAATCGTTGGAGAAGACAAAAGCTTCCCGAACATCTTAGAGATGAAGTGATTCCCAAAAATATATTGATGATAGGTCCCACCGGTGTGGGAAAAACTGAAATAGCCAGAAGAATTGCAAACCTAATAAAGGCTCCATTTATAAAGGTTGAAGCTACAAAGTACACAGAAATAGGTTATGTGGGAAGGGATGTAGAAAGTATGGTACGAGAACTCGTAGAAGTATCCTTCCAAATGGTAAAGCAGGAAAAGATGAAAGAAGTGAAAGAAAGAGCAAGGAGACTTGCGGAAGAAAGGATTTTAGATTACTTGGTGCCTCACCAGTTTACCAGCTTCGGAATAAGGGGAAGCCAAAATATAGGAAAGAGGGAAGAATTGCGGGAAAAACTCAGAAAGGGAGAACTCAACGACAGAATTATAGAAATAGAGGTAAAGGAAAAAGTCGTTCCCATGGTGGGAATAGCCGGACCTCCGGGTCTTGAGGAACTTGAGAGTCAAATAAAGGAAATGCTATCTGGTTTAATTCCTTCAAGGAAAAGAAGAAAAGTGAAGGTAAAGGAAGCTCTACAAATCCTTGAACAAGAGGAGGCAGAGAAGTTAATAGATATGGAAGAAGTGGCAAGGGAAGCTATATACAGGGCTGAGAATTTCGGAATAATCTTTATAGACGAGATAGACAAAATAGCCGTTAAAACTCCAGCTCACGGTCCCGGAGTTTCGCGGGAAGGTGTTCAAAGGGATTTACTTCCCATACTTGAAGGGACTACGGTAAATACTAAATACGGGCCTGTGAAGACAGACCATATACTCTTCATAGGTGCCGGAGCTTTCCATATGGCAAAACCTTCGGATTTAATCCCGGAACTTCAGGGAAGATTTCCAATCAGGGTGGAATTAAAACCTTTAACAAAGGATGACTTCAAGAGAATTCTCGTGGAACCCGAGAATGCTTTAACTAAGCAATATATAGAACTTCTTAAAACCGAGAACGTCCATCTCGAATTTACCGAAGACGCTATGGAAGAAATAGCAAAGATAGCAGAAGAAATTAATACTAGGACTGAAAATATAGGAGCAAGGAGATTACACACCGTTATGGAAAAACTTCTGGAGGATATATCCTTCAATGCTCCCGAGATGTCAGGGCAAACTATAATAATAGATGCTAAATTCGTGAGAGCCAAACTGGGTGAGCTTGCAAAGGATGAAGAACTAAGTAGATATATCTTGTGAGGTGGGGAATATGATAGAGAAAAAAATGCTCATAGGTGGTGAGTGGGTAGATAAGGATGAAAAAATAGAGGTTATATACCCTTATACGAGAAAGGTTATCGGAACAGTACCTAAAGGTAGTGAGGGGGACGTTTACAAAGCTATAGAAAGGGCAAAAGAAGGTTTTAAGGAAATCTCTTCCCTTACAGCTTATGAAAGGTATGAAATATTAATGAGAGCTGTACAACTTTTGAAAGAGAAAGCCGAGGAATTTGCCAAAACTCTCGTTTTGGAAGTGGGAAAGACTATAAAAGAAGCGAGAACAGAAGTTCAAAGAGCTATACAAACTCTAATTTTTTCAGCTGAAGAAGCTAAGAGAATAAACGGCGAAACTCTTCCCATAGATGCACATCCAAACGGTAGAGGAAAGGTAGGATTTTACATAAGAGTTCCGGTAGGTATAGTATCTGCAATAACTCCCTTTAACTTTCCCTTAAACCTCTCAATGCACAAGGTAGGTCCTGCTCTTGCAGTCGGAAATGCGGTAATTTTGAAACCTTCCGAGAGGACACCTCTTACACCTTTGATGCTCGGAGAAATACTTCTTGAAGCCGGGCTCCCTCCGAAAGCATTATCCGTAATCCCGGGATATGGTGATGTTGGGAAAGCTATGACAACACATCCAGATGTAAGAGTTGTCTCCTTTACAGGAAGTAGGAAAGTCGGAGATATAATTGCAAGACAGGTAGGAATAAAGAAGTTGGTTCTTGAGTTAGGTTCAAACTCTGCTATTATCCTGCATAAAGATGGTGATATAGATAGAGCTGTTGAGAAGACTGTTCAAGGAGGATACACTATAGCAGGTCAAGTATGTATTTCCGTTCAAAGGGTCTTCGTTCATGAAGATGTATACGAGGAGTTTTTACATAGGTTAAAAGAAAGAATAACCGGGTTAAAAGTGGGAGACCCTATGCAAGAGGATACGGATCTGGGACCTATGATAGCTCCTTCGGAACTACAGAGAATACAGGAGTGGATTGATGAAGCGGTTCAAAAAGGAGCTAAGGTGGAAACCGGAAGCTTAAAGTGTGCTGAAGATGAAACTGTATTTTCCCCCACAATAGTCTCTTTAGTTCCCGAAGATACCAAGCTCTTTAAGGAAGAAGCCTTTGCTCCCGTTGTAGCTGTAAATCCATATAAAGAAATAGATGAAGCTATCAAGTGGGTAAATTCCTCAGATTATGGACTTCAAGTAGGTGTTTTCACAAAGGATATACAAACCGCTTGGAAATGTATCAGGGAAATAGAAGCAGGGGGAGTATTGATAAACGAAGGACCAACCTTCAGAGCTGACCATATGCCTTACGGAGGAATGAAGTATTCCGGAATAGGAAGAGAAGGACCTAAATTCGCTATAGAAGACTATACGGAGATAAAAACCGTCATCTTTGACCTTTCATAATGCTCGTAAGTCTGGAAAGACTTTTAGAGATTCTTAAGGAAGAAAAAAGAAAGGGGAAGGTAGTTGTTTTTACAAACGGATGTTTTGATGTAATCCATGCGGGACATGTGGATTATCTGGAAAAAGCCAAAAAGTTAGGAGACATCCTTGTTGTTGGCCTAAATTCCGACTATTCTGTAAGGAGAATTAAAGGGGAAAAGAGACCGATAATTCCTCAAGAGATGCGTGCTAAGGTTCTTTCCTCTCTGAAACCTGTTGATTACATCGTTATTTTTGAAGAAGATACACCGGCAAAGCTTATAGATGCCATAAAGCCTGATGTACTTGTAAAAGGAGGAGACTGGCCCTTAGAGAAAATAGTAGGAAAGGATTTTGTGGAAAGCTACGGAGGGAAAGCCCTAACCATTCCTTTCGAGTATGATATATCCACTTCTCAAATAATCGAAAAAATTATTAAGCTATATTGCTGAAGCTATGGCATTTATTTGTCCGGAAGAAATAGAAACCTATGCAGAACAGCATTGCTCCCAGCTACATCCTCTTCTTGAAGAACTGATAGAGTTTACCCACAAAAACACAGACCTTCCCCAAATGCTTACGGGTCGCGTTGAGGGAAATTTCTTAAAAATGCTAATTCAAATATCTGGGGCAAAAAGAGTTTTAGAGATAGGAACCTTTACAGGTTTCTCAGCCCTCGTTATGGC
>DQTK01000041.1 GCA_015662815.1 Aquifex aeolicus
AGGAAGCAACCCCCAAAGCAGAAAGGTAAACAAGCAAACAAATGGAATTTCTCCAGCCGCTCAGTTCCAAAAATCTTACTTTTGAAAACAAGTCCCTTAAGCCCTTCTATCCGCTAGAACCCTATGCTTACTAATTTGACTTAGTTTCTTTATTAATTCTTTCGCTCCATATTCCCCTTATTTTACTTTTTCCCACTCAGCGTATTTTATAATACTTATGGTAAAAATTCTTTCACCGGCAAAGATAAACTTGGGATTGTGGATTTTAAAGAAAAGACCGGATAATTATCACGAGCTTATAACCCTATACAGGGAGATACCGTTTTTTGACGAGATTTACGTAAGAGAAGGAATTTTAAAAGTAGAGACAAATATAGGAATACCCCAAAGGGACAATTTGGTTTATAAAGGGCTAAGGGAGTTTGAAAAAATCACCGGTATTGAAGTGAACTATTCCATTTTTATACAAAAAAATATTCCCCCAGGAGCAGGTCTCGGAGGAGGAAGCTCTAATCTTGCAGTAGTTTTGAACAAGATAAACGAACTCACCGGCAAACCTTTAAGTAGAGAAGACCTCATTAACTTGCTATCTAAACTTTCTACCGATGCCCCCTTTTTTCTATACGGAGGAACAGCAATAGGCAGAGGTAAGGGAGAAGTTCTTCAGCCTACCGAGTGTAGATTGAAGGAAAAATTAACTCTTGTAATTCCACCTGTTTCTTCAAGTACAAGAAGGATTTACTCCCTTGTAAGCCCGAAGCACTACGTAAACGTCGAATATGCCGAAGAAAAAATAAAGGAAATTCTTGAAGGTAACGTAAACGCTATAGAAAACATACTCGGCGAGATAGCAAAGGAAATTTACCCAGAGATAGCTGAAGTAGTTAGGTTTATAGAATCTTTAGGTTTCAAGGCCTTCATAAGCGGTACAGGTTCTACGGTTTACTATTTTGGAGAATCTACTGAAGAGCTTAAGACCGCTGCAAAATCGAGAGGTTGGAAAGTAGCGGAGCTTGAACTTTAATTTTATATCTTATGAATATAAGGACAAGGGTACAGGTTTACTTGAATTTAGAAAACTCGGTAAAAAGGAAATTCAGGTTTCGGAATAGTTACCTTAATCTGTAAGATATCGGAACCTTTACATTTATCTTTCTTTGAGGTTTCGGAAATTTACCACAGACTTTCGAAACAGTTTCAAGAGGATTTTTATCTAAAATCCTGTAGCCGCTTGATTTGGCCAATTTTATACCTTCACAACCTTTTCCGGACAAGACTACTTCAACAATAACCTTTCCTTGTTATCCCATTTTCCGAGCAATATAGGGATACTTAATATTCTCCATAATATACTTTTTTATTTTTTCCAAATTTTCCTTTATAAATACTTTTTCATAGCTTACATGTTTTGCATGACTTATCAAGTTTGTATTTTTAAGCTTATTGTAAATCTTTTTTGTACCATTATCGGATTTTGAATTGTGTAAAGAACCATTCTTAGCAGTATCTTTCTTTGTATTTTTGCTTGCAATATAAGAAGAAATGTTAGTTTTTTGTATGATAGTACTTTGATTTTTCATATTTATCGATTTTTTAATAGGTTTATTACCCCTTTTTACTATCATTTTAGTGATTTGATTTTTCCTTTGTATTTTTTCTGAAAACTTTTTTATTTCTCTTCAGTTTTTCTGTTTTCCTATACAGTTTTAAAGCTTTAGTGTTTTTTTGATATACTCTATGTTTTTCTACTTTATAAACTTTATCTTTTTTCTTTTTAGAAACTTTTTTCCCTTTTTCCTTTTCTATCTGAAAATACTTTAGTGAAATTTTTACATATTTTTCCGTCTCTCTTTGATAAAAGTCCAAAGCAACATTGGATAGGGAATATATGGCTACTGCGTGAACGGTTGCGGAGATTAGAACTCCTGTGAGAAAGTTCCTCCACTCCATCTGGAGTTTAATTGTGGGTCGTGAAGAAAGCTATATTACTGGGAGCCATATTTTCCACATTGCTCGCTCAAGAAGTAACCCTCGAAGAGGTTCAAGTAATCGGAAAAAGTGAGTCCCTTACAGAAGATACCGTAAGAGAACTTCCCGTGAAAGACATAGGTGAAGCCCTTGAATACAACATCCCGGGCATATAGAGGGTAAGGAAAGGAAACATAGCAAATGATGTAGTAATAAGAGGATTTAAAAAAGATGAAGTAAATCAGTTATTCGATGGTGCAAGAATTTACAACGCATGTTCCAATCGTATGGACCCGGGAATTTTCCACATAGATTTTGCCGAGGTTGAAAATATAGAAATAATAAAAGGTCCCTTTGATATTAGAAACTATGGGGCGGTTGGAGGAACTGTAAATGTAGATACAAACCGGCAATCTATCAGCGTAGATGTTTACTTTTACGGTTTTGAGTTCAAAGGCACTTACGCTATTAGCGATACACTTTTCTTTGACAGCAACATTGCTTTTACCAGAGCAAGAAAGAAAGATACTTACCCTGAGAAGAATATTTACGATAAGGATATAGCAGAAATCCCATCGCTTACCGCAAGGTTAACTTTGAGATACGATACGGGAAGCTATTTCGGTGAAGTGGAAACAATCCTCAGCTCTACACAGAACAACGTAAACAGTGACCTCAAAGAACAAAAAACGTCAGGCTACGGAGTGGTTAACCTAAAAACGGGAGCTCAATATAGAAATATTCGTTTAATAGCAGGTGTTAATAATTTGTTCGATAAACTTTATTACACCCATTTATCCTATTTGAGAAATCCATTCTCTACAGGTGTGAAGGTTTCTGAACCCGGCAGAACTTTCTATTTAACGGTTTTTTACAATTTCTGAGGTCTCCTCCCTTTATTCCCCTGCGGGGGCAATCCTTTTTAACACTTTTAAAATGGATAGTATGAAAATCGGTATTTTTGACAGCGGTGTAGGGGGACTTACAGTTCTCAAAGCCATAAGAGAAAGGTATAAAAACGTAGATATAGTTTACTTAGGAGACACAGCAAGAGTTCCTTATGGGATAAGGTCAAAAGATACAGTGATAAAGTATTCGCTTGAGTGTGCCAACTTTTTAAAAGAGAAAGGTGTAGACCTTTTGGTTGTTGCCTGTAATACCGCAAGTGCTTACGCTCTTGAAAAATTGAAAAGCGAAATAAACTTTCCGATTTTTGGTGTTATAGAACCCGGAGTCCGTGAAGCTTTAAGAATAACAAAAAATAAAAGGATAGGTATAATAGGAACTTCCGCAACTGTAAAAAGTGGAGCATACCAAGAACTTTTAAAAAAGGAGGGGGCGTACGTATTATCAAAAGCATGTCCTCTATTTGTTCCTCTCGTTGAGGAAGGATTAATAGAAGGGGATATAACACGAAAAGTTATAGAACATTACTTAGAAGATTTTATAGGAAAAATAGATACTCTTATTCTGGGATGTACCCACTATCCTTTACTCAAAAAGGAAATAGAAAAATTTCTTAAGGGTGTCGAAGTAATAGATTCTTCAGAAGCAATATCAAAATCCCTATCGGGATATGTAAAAGACGAAGGAAATAGTACTTTGGAACTATTCTTTACAGACTTTTCTCAAAATATTGATTTTCTCGTTAACCTAATTCTTGGTAAAACTTTGGACATAAAACTCGCAAGAGGAGTTTTTGCGATTTAAGAATAGTAATACTCTCGTTTGAAATCCCGATAAAAACTGTAAATTACATTATTCTATGTTATAATACTAATTTGCCTTACTCATTAACGGAGAGGTGATAAGCCATGATACAGAGACAAACTTATTTAAATGTTGCTGATAACTCCGGTGCAAAGAAGGTTCAAGTAATTGGTATACCTTATGCTCCCAGAAGGTATGCTACCTTAGGAGATGTTGTAACCGTTACGGTAAAGGAAGCACTACCTCAAGGAAATGCAAAGAAAGGTAAAATTTACAGGGCTATTATCGTGAGAACGGCAAAGGAAGTAAGAAGACCTGATGGGAGTTATATAAAGTTTGATGATAACGCTTGTGTTCTCCTAAACCAATACGGAGAACCTCTCGGAACCCGTGTTCTTGGGCCTATTGCAAGGGAAGTAAGAAATAAAGGTTATACCAAAATTGCATCCTTAGCTCCGGAGGTAGTTTAATGGCAGCAAAGATAAAAAAGGGAGACACAGTAGTAGTAATAAGAGGAAAGGAAAAGGGCAAACAAGGTAAAGTTCTCAAGGTATACGAAAAGGTTAAAAGGAGAAATAAAAAGGGTGAGCCCGTATACGTGAGGCGTTTCGTAATAGTTGAAGGAGTAAAGCTAATAAAGAAACACGTAAAGCCTATCGAAGGAGTGAGAGAAGGCGGAATTATTGAAACGGAAGGACCTATAGACATAAGCAATGTAATGCTCCTTTGTCCCAATTGTGGAAAACCAACAAGAGTAGGCTTCAGAATAGTTGAAGAAGAAAACGTAAGAAGAAAGTATAGATATTGCAAAAAGTGTAATGAAAACATAGACTTGGTTAGCGAAAAGGTGATAAAGGGAGGCTAATATGAGCACAACAGAGACAAAATACGTTCCCAGACTTTACAAGAAGTACAAGGAAGAAGTGATTCCCAAGCTGATTCAAAAATTTCAGTATAAGAATCCCATGCAAGTTCCGAGAATACAAAAGATAGTCGTTAATATGGGTGTAGGCGAAGCAGTTCAGGATATAAAGCAACTGGAAAGGGCTGTAGAAGACCTAAGGGCAATAACGGGACAACAACCTGTAATAGCAAGGGCAAGAAAATCAGAAGCAGGTTTTAAGCTTAGAAAGGGTATGCCCATAGGTTGTAAGGTAACTCTAAGGAAAGAAAGAATGTGGGATTTCCTCGATAAAGTTATATCTATAGCACTTCCCAGAGTGAAAGACTTTAAGGGATTAAATCCCCGTTCTTTTGACGGAAGAGGAAATTACGCTTTTGGTATAACGGAACAGATTGTTTTCCCTGAAATAGATTACGACAAGGTAGACAGGATAAGAGGTATGGACATAATCATCAACACCACCGCAGAAACGGACGAAGAAGCTTATTGGTTACTTTCGCTCCTAGGTTTACCTATAAGGTCTATGTGATACAATGTTTAGCTTCAGGAGGTAAATATGCCGAGAAAAGCCAAGGTAGCTAAAGACCTAATGTATTACCCAAAGTGGAAAAGCAGGAAGAAGAATAGATGTCCTATTTGTGGAAGACCGAGAGCTTTTATTAGATACTTTAACATGTGCAGAATTTGTTTCAGAGAACATGCCCTGAGGGGTGATTTGCCAGGAGTAAGAAAAGCAAGCTGGTAAGGGGTTCACAGCCCAACTGCCGGCTTGAAGGAGGTTTGAGATGAGTGCCGTAGATCCTATAGCGGATATGTTTTCCGCTATTAAGAATGCCATTATGAGGAAGGATGATTTTCTTTACGTCCCTTCATCAAAACTCAAGGAGAGAATACTTGATGTTCTTAAAAGGGAAGGATTCATTAAGGATTGGGAAGCTCTTAAAGGGGAAAAATACGAAGAAGAGTTCAGCAGAATGAAAGAACTCGCAGAAAAATCTCCCAATCCTAAGATGAAAAGGTATTTACAGCAACTCATTGACTACAACAAAGGAACACAATATCCCTTGAAGATTTATTTAAAATATCTAGACCCTAAAAAAAGGAAAAGTGCCATTACCAACATAGTAAGAGTTTCCAAGGGTGGAAAAAGGATTTACGCCGGTGTAAGGACAATGCCTTACGTGAAGAGAGGTCTGGGAATAGCAATAGTTTCCACCGACGCGGGAGTGATGACCGACCACGAAGCCAGAAGGATAAGAAAGGGCGGAGAAGTAATAGCCTTCGTTTGGTAAGGAGGAAGGGAAATGTCGAGATTGGCGAAAAAGCCTATACCTTATCCTGAAAACGTAAAGGTAGTTTACATTGAAAAAGAACATAAACTTGTGGTTGAAGGTCCAAAAGGAAAGTTGGATTTAAATGTTCATCCCGATATAAAGGTAACCGTAAACCAGCAAGAGAGGTGGATAAAGCTTGATAGACCTTCCGATAGGAGCTTTCACAAAGCAATTCATGGAACCATGGCAGCCTTAGTCAGAAATATGATTAAAGGTGTCACGGAAGGTTTTACGGAAATACTCGAAATACACGGTCTCGGTTATAGAGCTCAGTTAAAGGGAAATGTTTTGGAATTAAATCTCGGAAAATCTCACCCGGATATATACCCTATTCCTCAGGACGTAAAGATTGAGGTAAAAGGAAACGAAATTCACATCCACGGAACAGACAAACAGAGGGTAGGTCAGGTAGCGGCAGAGATTAGAAGCTTCAGAAAACCGGACCCCTATAAAGGTAAGGGTATCAGGTATAAAGGTGAACAGCTTAAACTAAAACCCGGAAAGGCAGCAGGTAAGAAGTAAGGAGGTTGAGACATGCCTAGGATAAAGACAAGAAGGGAAAAGAGAATAAGAAGGCATAAAAGAATAAGAAAGAAAGTTTTTGGAACTCCTGAAAGACCGAGGCTTTGTGTTTACAGAAGTCTTCATCACTTCTACGCTCAAATAATCGATGATACCATAGGGCATACACTGGTGAGTGCATCAACACTGGATCCAGAATTCGAAAAAATTACTGGAAAAAGGGGAGGAAAATCCATAAAGGATGCCCAAGTTGTAGCTGAAATTATAGCTAAAAGGGCTTTAGAGAAGGGTATAAAGAAGGTTGTATTTGATAGAGGTGGTTTTAAGTATCACGGTAAGATAAAAGCCTTTGCGGATAAATGCAGAGAAATGGGATTGGAGTTCTAAGGAGGTTGATATGGGCGGAAAAGATATTGACAGAATGATAGAAGAAAGAAGAAAACAGCAGAATATAGAAGAAATTCTTCAAGAGCTTCAATTGGAAGAAAGATTGATTTATGCCAACAGAACAGCAAGGGTTACAAAGGGTGGTAGAAGGTTTTCCTTCAGCACATTGGTAGTTGTAGGAGACAGGAGAGGGCATGTAGGTTTCGGACACGGGAAAGCTAAAGAGGTTACTTTGGCTATAGCAAAGGGAATCGAAAAAGCTAAAAAGAACGTTGTAAGGGTTCCAATAATTGAGGGGACAGTTCCTCACGATGTAATAGGTAGATTTGGAGCAACGAAAATAATCGTTCTTCCTGCAAGACGTGGAACCGGTGTTGTTGCGGGTGGTGCGGCAAAGCCTGTATTTGAATTGGCAGGGTATACCGATGTTCTTACAAAGATTATAGGGAGTACCAACCCAGATAATGTTGTTAGAGCTGTGTTCGATGCACTTCTGCAGTTAAAGACTCCGGAGCAGATTGCAGAAGAAAGGGGATTGCCTGTAGAAGAAATCTTAAAGAGATACAGAAGATACGCTCTGCCGAAGATGAATATTAAGCACTACTACTCTTGGAGGGGTATTTATGGCTAAGCTTAAGGTTAAACTACTCAGAGGTCTTGCAGGAGAAAGTGAAAGACATATACAGGCTGTAAAGGCATTAGGATTAAAGAAAAGGGGACAGGAGCGGATTCTCGAAGAGAACCCTCTTGTCTGGGGAAATATAA